>JBHEOF010000099.1:685-7688 GCA_046261715.1 Bacteroidales bacterium | reverse complement strand
GTTGCAGTTGATCATGAACAAACTGTCTGGGCTTTGGCGACCAATGGCAGTGGATTTATCAAACTAACTTTTAATACTGACGATGAACCCAATTTCGAGTTTTTCCCTCTTTCCTATTTTGCTGACCAGGGATTTCCGGTGGTTTATTCACCCGGTTCAGTATTCTATATAAACGATAAGGTTTACTTCCTTACCAGTTCAAACTCCACCACCGCCAATCAAGGGTATGAAGGATTGATTTATGACAATGGCGTGTGGAAAGGGGTAAGCGATGACGAGCCCGGCAACATTTCCGGATATCATTCGCGCCGTTTTGAATATGGTTATCCGGCAGAAGATGGGGTCTGGTTTTTTAACCGTTACGATGATGGGGTAGTATCATTTTGGGATCGCGAAGATAATTTCAAAAAACGCTACAATATTGGTGGTACTCATTCATTAATAGTTGACGCTGATAATAAACCTGTTTTTTCTAATGGCACTACCCCAAAGAAGGTTGACTTGCCACTTGTATATACTATGCAGGATGCTCAAAGCAACAGCATAGCAAAAGTAAGGCGATACAAAGACTTGGTATATGCATATAATCGGCCGGTACGGCAAATGGTGGTGTATAAAAACAATGCCATAGTGGCCAATTATCAGCTTGATGAAACCGACTACGGTAATTTGTACAATTTTAATATCGACAGCAATGGTAACCCCTGGTTCTATCGTATGGAAGGGAATGATATTCTCATAAAAAAGTTTGATATTTTATCTCAAACTACCACAAATTATCCAACCGGCATGGGCAATATGGGGTATCTGAGAAACATTTTTCCACTGCCCAACGGCGAAATGTGCCTGGTTACAAGCAGCGGAATCCTATTGTCAGATAATGGCGAATTTATTCGATATAATAACTCAGATTATAATCAGCTCTGGAATCCTATAGGTGGGGTTTCTGATATCAATGGTAAGTTGTACCTTTTCACACATGATAACGCCCGGATTGTAACCATTGAAAACCCTTTCAGCGAAGAACCCATATTTGACGTTATCGTTCTGGAAGGAACATCAGGAGTTATTCCTTATGTGGGTTTTTACCGGCCCGGTGGTATGATGTTCGATAAAGAAGGAAATTTCTGGGGACATGGCTCAGGTCTTTGGCTGAAAATGACTATGGAAGAGCCTGTAATTCCCTTTCTTAACCAGGGCGAGACATTTGGAATTGTGGGAAGGGTTTTCCTGGATAAAAATGAAAACAATGAGTATGATCCTGGCGAAGGATACGGAAACCAGAAAGTAAGTGTAGCTTCCGGTGAAGAGCGGTTTGATACATACACTGATCCTAATGGTGAGTATTATTTCTCTTTTATTGGAGAAAATACTGAATATACTATCACACTTCCGGTGGTAAGCAATCTTGTATCGGCTCCTGAAAGGCAAAGACAAATTGAAGTTTCTGATCTGGAAAATAATTACATGGTTGATGATTTTATTTTGAAATCAATGAACATTAATTCTCTGATGGTGAAATCTTCTGCCAAAGAAGGCCTGTGGGGATTTAACAGGAATGGTTTTGAAAACAGTTTCACGACAGCTATCGGCAATATCTCTTTTACCAAATCATTTGCAGATCTCGAGTTGAAATTTACCTTTATGCGTGAGCCCGGCGATACCGTTACCCCATCTCCGGATATAGAAGATATTAAGGTTTGGAGAGTGACCCCCCAGGGATCTTTTCATATTATTTCATCTTTAATTATAAATCCAAGGAGCCACAAATGGGATATTGAACTTAGTCCAGAGTTTTATACACTGGAAGAATTGATTATTGATCCGGTTTTAGAAGAGAACGATGACGGTCTTTTTATTGATTTTATCCTGGGTACGGTTCAACCCCTGGAAACCTACATTATTGAAATTCAAACCGGGCTATTCTCACCCGAACATACGGGCAACACGATGAGTTTTGGAGTTTACTCCATCAAATCACCTGGTTTTTCTGATGATCCTGATAATCCTTCCGGTGGGGAAACGCTGTTTCTTATTCCAAAACTACAGGACCCCAGAACCGGCGATTTTGGTGATATGTCGCCCTATCTCGATCCGGATGATGTGTATGATGATCCCCCGTATATTGATCCGAAAGATCTTTATAGTGACGGGCCTTACCGACCCAGGATATTCAGCTCCTACGACCCCAATGATAAACTGGTAACTCCCGGGTTGCCTGATGAAATAAACCTCACAGACATAAATAAAAAATGGCTTACTTATACGGTCAGATTTCAGAATGACGGCAATTTCTCAGCTAAGGATGTTTACATTATAGATGAGATAGATGAAAACCTTGATCTGAATACACTGACTCTTCTCGACCATTCACATCCTATGCAACTGACCCAAATACAAATGGAAGATGGAGTGGCCCTGAAATTCTCTTTCGATGATATTTACCTGGATTACAGTGAAAATGATCTGGAAGCCAGCCAGGGCTATGTGCGGTTTATGATCAAAGCGAATGATTCCATAACACCCGGCACGATCGTGCAGAATAACGCATCTATTTATTTTGACCAGAACCCACCTATTATTACGAATGTGGTAATGAACCAGTTTGTTGAGCTTCACAATCTGGGTTTGCGTGCCAGTCCCGAAGAAGGAGGTTATGTTAACATTGCCGTTGCAGGCGAATATCAGCAGGGGCAACAAATCATGCTGAGAGCCTTGCCCAACGAAGAAGATGAATACTACTTTGTAAACTGGACCAGGGACGGGGCCGTGGTCAACGACTCACTGGAATTTACCTATACTATGACCGGCGAAGATGCCCTTTTAATTGCTAATTTCCAGAAAGACAGCCCGGAAATCTATACCCTTGACATACTGATTGAGCCCGCAGAAGGAGGTCAGGTAATCGTGAAAGTAAACGATGAAGAACAACAGGCGCCTTACAGCTTTGAAGAAGGAACTGAAGTTGTGCTGGAGGCCCTGGCTGAAGACAATTATTCTTTCCTGGGCTGGCAGACAGGTGATCAGTCTTTCACCGACAATCCCATAACCTTTACCATGGAAAGCAGTTTCTCTGTTACTGCCAATTTTGATTTTGAAAGCGGAATAACAGAAGATGTTTCCTCTGAAGAACCTAATATATTCCCGAATCCTGCTTCACAAAACATCACACTCAATTCGCCTTTCATAATTAGTAAAGTTGAAATCTTTGATGCCAGGGGGGTACAGGTTATGGCCAGGGAAATATATACGGACTTAGCGGAGATCAATATTTCTGCATTGAGCTCAGGAATGTATTTTGTTAAAATGCATGCAGGTGATACCTTTTACACTCAAAAAATTCAGGTAATCAGAAAGTAAAAGACTTATGGATTCTATTACTTCACTTCCCTGGTCTTCTCCAGCAACCACTGGTTATCCTCCCGGCTGAGTTTGGGAGACAGGTTGCGGAATACCTTATTGTGATAGCGATTCAGCCAGCCCTTTTCGTCTTCGGTAAGCATATAAAGGTCAATGAGCTTCATATCGAAGGGGAAAAGGGTTAGGGTTTCAAACTGAAGGAATTTGCCATATTCTGTTTCCACGTGGGGAACTACCACAATCAGGTTTTCCAGCCTTACGCCATATTTGCCTTCGGGATAGAAGCCGGGTTCGTTGGATTGCAGCATGCCCTCTTTCAATGGAAAATTCACGGCAGGATTGGGGGTAATACCCTGTGGTCCTTCATGCACATTAAGGAAATAGCCTACACCGTGCCCGGTACCGTGGCCATAATTTTTACCATGCTGCCAGAGCGGGAATCTTGCCAGTGCGTCCAGTTGGAAACCTTTGGTCCCTTCAGGAAAGTAGGCCATGGATAATTTGATCAAACCTTTCAGCACAAGCGTGTAATCCATGATCTGCTCATCGGTGGGTTTTCCCAGACTCAGGGTTCGGGTTATGTCGGTGGTGCCATCCACATACTGCCCGCCGGAATCCAGCAGTAGCAATCCTTCGGGTTTGATAGTATAGGCCGATTCGGGTGTGGCGCTGTAATGAATGATGGCACCATGGTCCTGGTAACCCGCTATGGTGCCAAAACTGTTTCCTTTGAATCCATCCTGCTGTGCACGGAACTCAGTGAGTTTTTCATCCAGACTTACCTCGGTAATTTCTTCTTTACTGAGATTTTCTTCCAGCCAGCGGAAAAATTTTACCAGGGCCACGCCATCTTTAACGAGTGCATTTCTGATGTTTTTGATTTCATGCTCGTCTTTGCAAGCTTTTAAAATGGCCGGTATGCCGGGAGCGTCTGTTTTTTTGCAAAGTGGTGGAATAGAAAGCCACGTATGATGGGCTGTTTTGCTTGCTGTGTATAAAATCTGACTACCTTCAGGCAATGCTGTAAGATATTTGTTTACCGAATCATAGGGCTCAATGCGTATGGAATCTTTGCCAAGTTTTTCCTTCAGTTCAGCAGATAATTTTCTGTCATCAATAAACAACACGGTAACATCCTGCGAAACCAGTGCATAGGCAAGAAAAACAGGATTATAATCCACATCGCTTCCCCTGAGGTTGAAAAGCCATGCTATTTCGTCCAGTGTTGTTACCAGTTGATAATCGGCACCCTGTTTCATCATTTCCTCACTTACCAGTTTTATTTTTTCTGAGCGCGATTTACCTGCGTATTTCAACTCGTGCTCATAAACTGTATTCAGACTGATCTCCGGCCGATCTTGCCATATCCTTCCGGGCAGGTCAAAGGCGCAGTTGATCTTTATACCTTTACCTGTAAGTTTGCTTTTCAGTAAATCTACCAGCGATTGTGCAAAAACTTTTCCGTCAATGCCCAGGAGATCACCTTCTTTCAAATTCTCACCCAGCCAGTCAATGTATTCTGGGGTATGGGGTATTTTCAGTTTTACCAGTTCAATACCGCTATCTTTAAGTTCACTTTCTGCCTGAATGAAGTACCGGCTGTCGGTCCACAGACCTGCAAAATCATGGGTTACTACCACCGTACCTGCCGAACCGGTAAAACCGGAAAACCATTCACGGGTTTTCCAGTGGGCGGGTATATATTCACTCTGATGGGGATCGGTTGGAGGGATAATATAGGCTGCAAAGCCTTTTTCTGACATCAATTGTCGTAAAGCCTGAAGTTTTTCCTGGGTTGTCATAATATTATGGTGGGATTTACTGATTTGGTATATTATTTTAACAGCTAAGTTAAAGGAAATTTGGGATAATAATCAGGTATACAAAAATGATGGATTGTATTCATATAGAATTAAAGATTATGTTTTAATTTGCAAGGCATTGCAGCACCTGGAATCATTCATTCTGAATAATTCTACAAATGTTAAGTTCTTCCGGAGCAGTCGGAATCAGACGAACCAGCCCACAAGAAACCAAGACATTCCAAATAGAGTAGGATTTAAAAGATAAGAATCAAATCATGCAGCCCGGAGCACTCTTCCCGTATGAACGGGACAGGTCCCTGCTCGTAGGGAAGGGATGGGGATGGGTCAGGGGGAATAATTAATTTCCGCTCTGAACATCAATGAATTTGTAATTCAATATTCATTTTAAGCTGAAAACCTGAGATGCGTCGACATGCATTTCTGTTTAAAAATCTGTCAGGATGGAAATTAGGAAACTGCCCGGATTAAAATTGTATCATTTGGTTGGAAAGAAAACCAAAACCCCTGAAAACAGTAATGGGAATGACTCTGTTCGAATCATTCCCATTCACGCCAAAAAGTTTGCACTTTTCTTTGCGGCAGATTACTGTTATTGTGACCGGCGTACAGTTGATGTCAGGTCGTGAAACCTGCTGGCTGTAGCCCTTAGCAATCCTGAAGCATCCGCTAGGACAGTTCATTCATGCTGTCTGCTGAAAATACCCGAAGGTATTTTTTCACAAACTGAAGTGTCGTTTTTGTAAGGACTTTGTAAAATCTTCACTTTTTATGATGGTGTCACTTTTCGTCATGCTTTCTTTTCTTTGCAGAAAAGTGGGCTTTCAGAGAAAGCAACTCATAAAAAGAGGGCTTTTTACAGAGCAAGTCTTTGTCAACCCGAAGGTTTTACAGACTTCAGCATATATTTGGTGAAACCGGGGTTTCATCAAATAGTGTGCTGCCTTCGACTCAATCACTTTAAAGAACGCCAGGCGCTTTTAAGGTAATTGACCGTTTTCTCTTTAGAACAGATTTTGCAACCTGTATCTTCGGAGAGCCCGGACTTCGGCTCCTGGAGTAAGCAAATCTTTCGACTTGTGCGATCTGGTTATTTGCTCAGCTAAGAACAGTAACCTTTTCCTTACTTTTTGGAGCGGCCTTTTATCGCTCACCTGCTGAAACAAATATACAGTTTAAAAAGCCCCCAAGTCAAGTTTTTTTTACCGTATTTATTAACCTTATATTAACATGGGTTATTAACAATTGTTGATAACCTAAGATCGTTCATTTTCAGTTAAGTCTTTTCAAAAACAGTTGTATATTGATACTTTGCTAACAATGCAATTAAATTACATATTAACATTTATGTGCTATAAACTACTGAAATTTGCATCGAAAACATTAGAAAATTTGGTCAGATTTTTCCTGAAAATGGATTTTTGCGAAAAAAATTGATCGTTTTTGGTAATTATTTTTCATTGTTGTCCGGTTAATAAAAATATGAATGTCTGCAACTATTGCGATAAGATATGATTACGGTGTTTCGCCCAGCTGGGGCTAACCTGGGGCGGGTGTCTTATAATCTGAAAATGTTGCCGCTGCTATGCAGCTTTTTCCAGAACTGCAGCGCAGCGTAACTTTTAGTAAAGCCTTACATATCTGATTTCAAATAATCACTGTCTTCAGCTCATCATATTCTGGGAATTCTTAATCTTTATTAAATAAGTGAATCATTGCCTGCTTTCCTTTAGCATTTGCGTGATTTTCGTATTTTTGGCAATCCAATATAAAACATGTAAAAAGCTTACAAAAAGAATAATATCAAATACATTTCATAC
>JBHEOF010000099.1:0-675 GCA_046261715.1 Bacteroidales bacterium | reverse complement strand
TCTGATTTTTTTTATTTAAATCTTATTAAAGCAACAAATTATGTATAAAAATCTGAAATTATTAAAGATGCTGGTTTTGGGCGTTTTAATTCCTTTTGCCGGAGTTGCCCATGAAGATTCACGCATGATGCGTTACCCCGATATCAATGGCAATCAAATTGTTTTTGTTTATGCCGGCGATATCTGGACGGTAAATTCAACAGGGGGTGATGCCCGGCAGTTGACATCACACAAGGGCCTTGAACTATTTCCTAAACTTTCACCGGATGGAAAATGGATCGCCTTTTCAGGCGAATATAGTGGCAGTCGCCAGGTTTTTGTTATGCCTGCCGAAGGCGGTACCCCTGAACAACTCACATACTATAATGATGTAGGACCCATGCCTCCCCGGGGTGGTTTTGACAATGTGGTTATGGGTTGGACCTCTGACAGTAAAAATGTGTTCTTCCGAAGTAACCGCACTGAATACGGCCAGCGAATGGGCCGGTATTTTAAAGTCAGTATCGATGGCGGATTTGTCGATGAACTTCCTATCCCGCATGGCGGATTTGCTGATTTATCACCCGATGATAGCAAAGTGGCTTTTACTTATATCGACAGGGAGTTCCGCACCTGGAAAAGATACAAAGGCGGACGTGCTTCCAATTTGTGGATTTACGACCTGGCTAATGATAC
>JBHEOF010000098.1:0-7982 GCA_046261715.1 Bacteroidales bacterium | reverse complement strand
ATATGGGACTAAAGCCCTTTGTAAAATCGCGGAATGCCCCGCTGGCATATGTAAAGCCATTTACAGATTCCATGCCATCAAAACCCCAGGTGGCCCGGAACCTGGTCTTTATCCGCTACCGGAAGGATGCGGGCATGCAACTGAGCCCCGTTTCCATTACCGAAGCGTTGCAGCATTTCCACCAGGAAGCCTGGGTGGGCGATAATATGGAACGTGCAGAAAGGTTTATCAACTGGTTCTGCGGTTTGCGGTTTTACAGCCTGGAGTACAGCAACAACCGTCAGGCCGTGGATGCCCTTAAAAAGCTTACACAACAACCATGACCCGCCGGCACACATATTATCTGATTGCACGTACCCTGGCGCAAATGCTGGTAAAAACGGGCAGCGACAATATGATACTGCCTTCTTTTTTTCTGGCGCTTCAGCGGCACGATCTGCTGCAGCATCTTCCGGAAGACCTGCATAAATATCTGCAATATATGCTGGAACTGAACCGTGAAAGAAACTCAAATGTGATCAGTCTGACAGGGGAGGTGAAAGACCTGATGAAGGCAGCAAATATTCCATGTCTTTTTATGAAAGGCACGGGAAATATCCTGGACGGGTTGTATGCCGATCCGGGCGAACGCATGGTGTATGACATAGATATGCTGGTGCCGGAAAATAAAATGCTCATGGCAGCAAAGCTGATGGAGGGGCAGGGCTACCACACACAAAAGAAATTTAATCCGCGCGCACTGGAATCCACCATGCACTATCCCATCCTGCTGCGCGAAGATCAGGTGGCGGGTGTGGAGATACACCGAATGCCGGTGCAGTACCTGTACCGGAAAAGTTTTCGTGCGGAAGGCATCTTTGAAAATGCGGTGGAGAGCAATGCAGAAAAAGGATTTTTGCTTATGAACCACAGTCACAGGATCATCCACAACTTCCTGCATGCGCAGCTGATGCACAGCGGGCATTACAATGCGCGGGTTTCACTGCGCGATCTGTATGATTTGCTGCTGCTGAGTCAAAAGGAGGATGTAAGGAGAATTTTTGACTCTTTTGGGCATTACCGAAGCAAGTCCACCGCATACCTAAAGCTGATGCATAAAGTCTTCGGGCTGGAAATGTCTTCTGAACTGAGCAGGTCAAGCAAAGGAAATTTTTTCCTGTGGCGGCATGAGCGGGTTATGAAAATGGGGGGTAAACAGCTGAAATGGCAACTGATCACCATCATGGCATTGCAGAAATATGCGGTATTGCCCGCACGGGTATTGTGGAACCGGCAGGCACGCAATTATGTGTTCTCCCGCCTGCTTGATCCTGCATGGTATGGCAGACACCTGAAGGCGATGGGAAGGATAATGAAAAAGAATTCTTGATTTTAGCCACGGATGCACGGATTTTTTAAGGTTAAGGTTAAGGTTAAGATTGAGATCAGAATTTTTAACCGCAAAGAACGCTATGGAAACGCAAAGAACTGCCTGCATCTTTCCGGTCTCCTTGATTTCATGCTTTCTTATTTGCCTTATATAACCTTACATGCCTTATATGGTTTTAAGTCTGTTTCGGAACATTTTCCTGATTATTTTAAACATATAAGGCATATAAGAATCCTAACGCCATAACTTATATATCTTATATGGTAAAAAATTCTCTTTGCTGACATTAAAGTACCAGGCTTGAATATTTAAGACATATAAGATTTTCAAGCTATTAGTTATTTGCCTTATATGGTTAAAGACCACGCAGGTTTTTGCCACACTTTCTCACTTTCCTACTTTCTCACTTTCTTATTTCTCTTATCTTTACACCCTACAAATCACAAAAAAACCGACCATTATGCAGGATTTCAGCAAAACCCCCGAAATATCAGAAGAAGATATTAACCGTGAGGTAAAAAATATTTTAACTACACCGGCTTCCGACAGAAAAAAGATCCTTTTATCGATCATGGGAGTCATTGATCTTACCACACTGGAAGGCTCCGATACCGATCAGAAGGTTATTGATCTCTGCCAAAAGGGTATGGGCATTGAAAAACTGGGTCTTGGACTGCCCAATGTGGCGGCGATTTGTGTTTACCCTACATTGGTGCGTATAGCCCGCAACGCACTGGAAGGAAGCAGGATTAAGGTGGCTTCTGTTGCAGGTGCTTTCCCCGCAGGTCAATCACCCATACATATAAAAGTGGATGAAGTGAAATATGCGGTAGCTGAAGGTGCCGACGAAATTGATATGGTGATTTCCCGTGGGAAGTTTCTGGAAGGTGAATACAACTCTGTGTTTGACGAGATAGCTGCTATAAAGGAGGTTTGCGGTGAAGCCCATCTGAAGGTAATCCTGGAAACCGGTGAGCTGCAATCCCCGACACATATCCGTCGTGCCAGCGATATCGCCATTGCTGCCGGTGCCAATTTCATCAAAACATCCACAGGTAAGATTCAGCCCGCAGCCACCGAAGCTGCTATGATGGTAATGTTACAGGCCATACTCAATCATTACACCGAAACAGGTAAGATGGTAGGTATAAAACCTGCCGGCGGTATAAGTGATACCAACAAAGCCATTAATTACTGGATGCTTACCTCAGAATTATTGGGCAACGACTGGCTTCATAAAGATCTGTTTCGCATAGGGGCTAGCCGCCTGGTTGATTCTGTGATTGCTGAAGTAAAAAATCTGGAATAACAATGCAACATGTAAAAATGTGTGCTCCTGAAATTTTAGGCGTGCGAAGAAAAAATTACTAATTTTGCACTCCCTATGGCTCCGTAGTTCAATTGGATAGAATAGCAGATTCCGGTTCTGTCGGTTGGGGGTTCGAGTCCCTCCGGAGTCACCCGGTAAAATAAAAAAGGCTTCCCTTAAGGAAGCCTTTGTTTTTATGGAACTGTCATCTTTGCTATGATTGTTCTTCTTCAGATTCGTCTTCGGGTTCAATTACCTTTACACTGTACATCAGCCCTTCTACCTGGCGCATGTAATCGCGTTTTTCAAATTTCGGGGCATACACAAATCCATCCAGATTGATCAGGCGGTTGTTTTGCTCATCCACGAAAGTGATATTCACAAAAGGGCCTCCCATAAAATCACCTTCCACCCGCCACAGTCCTCTTGCTTCAACGGCATAAAGATCATTGAAGCTTATCTCGCGGAATATAGGCGGTATATCAGGGTAAGTGGTCATATAAGTATCGGGGAAGGTGCCGGGTATATGGGCCTGGGTTATGGAATCACGACGGTTCCAGATGGTCTGGTGATCAAAGTCTTCTGTAGGATCACTATAAGGCAAGACAGTGATCATTAAACCCAGGTCAAGATCTTCACGTGTACCTGTTTGTCTTAGCCAGATGAAGTTGTCTTCGTTCTTAGCAACGAAATATCCTTCAGGAACGGTAATATCCAGGTTCAGTTCTTCGCGAACCACTTTACGCGCCTGGTGGTTCATCATACGGCGGTAGGCATTGATAAGACGTTCTCTTTCGGTCTCCAGATACATATCGATAAAGGTCTGCCGGTTGTTTTCAAGTACCCTTTTAAGTGCATCTGCATCGGGTACGGTAACCCTGATCACCCGTTGCGGATATGCCCAAACATGCCTGTTTACTTCAATTTTCCCCCTTTCCAGTGTGGGATCAAACACAGCGAAAAATATATTTCTATGTGTTTCAAAAAGTTTTACGAATGATTTCTGATCAATATGTATCAGGTTAAACTGGGGTTCAGGCTGGGGCAACATGGGTACTGCTGACTTGAATGCATCCTTGATATGTGCTCCTGCAGCCCCTTCCCATCGTGATTCAGGGGTAACTACCAGCAATTCGCCTGCTTTTCCTGTGGCAGAAGGTTTTCCGGGGCGTTCGCCTGTTGTGCAGGATACCACCATAAGCGATATCAACAGAAAGAATAGTTTTTGCATGACCTTGGTTTTAAAGGGTTTCTAAAACAAACAAAACTAAAAGGCATATTATTGCCTCAGGGATCAAAATTAGCAAAAAAATTATTCTTCCATCCCGATGATGATACGCTGACCGGGGATCAGAGGGCTGGATGAGCCGAAATCATTGAGTTCTTTAAGATCTTCTATGGTAAGGTCATCATGCTTTTCAACGATATCCTGCAGGGTATCGCCTTGCTGAACGATATACCAGATGAATCCTTCACTGTCTTCCTCTCCGGCTTCAGCGGCGAGCTCTTCCTGTTCGGGATCATTTTGTTCTTGTTGTGTTTGTGCAGAAAAGTTCTCGGGTTGTCTTACAATAAGGTTTTGTCCGGCATAAATTGTTGATCCGCTGATGTTGTTCCATAGGCGAAGCTGGTCAACGTTAACCCTGTAACGTGAAGCAATAATCCCCAGGGTTTCGCCCCTTCTCACTACATGGGTATTGGCATTGGTGGAAGCCAGTGTGGTGGTTTGTCGGGCGGGTGCCCTTACAATCAGTCTTTGCCCGGGTCGTATCAGTGTACCCCGCATGTTGTTGAGCTGTTGAATTTCCCTGACGCTGGTGCCGTATCGACGTGCAATGGTACCCAGCACTTCGCCGCTTCTCACAACGTGTACGGTAGTTTCCTTCAATTGTGCTGCCAGTTCTTCCTGGCGGATCTGTTCGGGAGTTTTGTGGTTGTAAATGGTATCGGCATTGGCGATAAAAACACCTGAATAATCACGTGGAATGCGCAATGAATAGGGTGATCGGGAGTTATGGGGTATGATATTCTGACGGAATGTTGGGTTCAGATAGCGCAGGTGATCCAGCGGTATATCAAGGAACTCACTTACTGTGCGCAGGCTCAGTTGTTGTTTTACCACCAGTGTATCCACATCAAAATGTGAATAAACGGGAGGATGCGGATAGAGGTTGTGGTCAGCAGCATGTTCCATAACATAGGTTACAGCCATGAAAGCAGGCACGTAGTTTCTTGTTTCGCGGGGCAGAAAATGGCGTATGGTCCAGAAATCACGGGCGCCGCCGGCCCTTCTGATGGCCCGGTTTACATTGCCCGGTCCGGCATTGTAGGCCGAAAGGACCAGGTTCCAGTCATTGTATATTTTATGAAGGTCAATAAAGTGTTCGCAGGCAGCAACTGTAGATTTATAAATATCGCTGCGGTCATCAACCAGGCTGTTTACCTCCAGTCCGTACATTTTACCCGTACCGTACATGAACTGCCACAGACCTGTAGCGCCTGCCCGAGAGCGTGCTACAGGATTAAGAGCCGATTCTATAACAGCCAGATACTTTAGTTCAAGCGGCAGATTGTACTTATCGAGTTGCTCTTCAAATAGCGGAAAATACAATTGTGCCAATCCCAATACTCTTTCTGTAAGTTCGCGCCGGCGGTTGGCATATACATTTATGTAAGCCTTCACGTAAGGGTTAAATACAAATTCAATGGTTGAGAGAGCATTCAGCTCATCCAGGCGTGCCATGTATATGGAGTCGTGATACTGGGGTACAAAACCAGGGGGAAATTTACCGTGATGGCTTGTAGTATCTGCCCTTTTCTCAAGATTACGGAAAACTGACAGCAATGCGAGGCTGTCAAGCATCGCTATTACCGGATCATCGGGTGCAGGTTTCCATTGCTGTTCTTCGGGAGGAACAGGATTTGTTGAATTATTTTCATCTGCAAAAGCAGAAATGCTAATACATGTAACCAATAGAGCAGCAATGAAAGTTAGAATGAAAAGTTTTCCTGGCATTGAAATTCGGATTTAAAGTTGATAGATATCAGGTTTAATACACAATACTGTTGTACGTAAAAAAATGCAAAGGGTTTGATTCCTGTATGGAAGAATACGTTTTTTTCCGTCAAATATTGTTGATTTCCCGTAAACAAACAATAGGAGAAGTAATGATTTTTTCCGTAAAGATTACGTGGAGGAAAACCATTGGATTGGAGGTTAGAGTGTAGTACAATCTACCTGATTATTCGTCGTTTTTATTTTCTGTGGCAGCCTTTTTATCTTCATCTTTCTGGGCATCTTTGAACTCCTTCATGCCTTTTCCAAGGCCGCGCATAAGTTCGGGTATTTTTCTGCCACCAAAAAGCAGTAATACGATAATGGCGATGATGATAATTTCGGGTGGACCGATCATGGCTGTTATGAATGCTGTAGTCATGGTTTATCTTGTTTTAAGGTACCTTGAGGCAAAGGTATGAAAATATTATTACATTATTTATTTTGAGAAATCCAATTATTTTATTGCTGCCGGGCAATCCAATCGGCGGGGTTTTGTTTGTTGTTACCATGCCATACTTCAAGATGCACCATTGTACGTGATTCTCTCTGGTCGGTGGCCACAAGTCCGATCTCCTGCCGGGCATTTATTTTCTGGCCGTTTACCACATACACTTCAGCGAGATTGGCATATACGCTAAGGTATTCGCCATGCCGGATGATCACCACATTATTGGCTCCGGCGATATTGAAAATTCGTGTTACGGTGCCGTCAAATATTGCCCGGGCCCTGCTTCCTTCGGTGGTGGAAATATCGATACCGTTGTTGGCAATTTTAATATTTGGGAGCACCGGATGCGGTTGCTCACCGAATTGTCCGGTAATGATTCCACGTTCCAGGGGCCAGGGAAGTCTTCCTTTGTTTTCGGCAAACCTGTCAGAAATGATCTGGTCTTCGGGGGTAAGCCTGAAAGCTTCCGTTGGCGAACGGCCTTCAGCGCGGGCGGCTTCGGCAGCTCTTCGGCGTTCTTCAGCAATTACTCTTTCAATGGCTTGCTGAAGCTCACGGGCTGCTCTTTCCTGGGCTTTGATCTGTTCCCTTATCTCTGATTCTTTTGTTCGCAGTTGCTGCACGTTGCGGTTTTGAGCCTGCCGCTCCTGTCGAAGGTTTTCAATTTCCTGTCGCTGTTCGGCCAGGAGTTGCTGCTGCTCCTCCTTTTGCTGTTCCAGTTCGGCGATGGTTTGCTCCAGCTTTGCCTGGGTTTCTTCTATTTTTTCGGCCTGCAACTGCCTGTGTTTTGTAAGCTGCTGCAGATATTTCATACGCAGATAGGCCTGGTTGAAGTCGCGACTGGCAAATATAAACATGATACGCTGGTAAGCATTCCGGTTTTTCCAGGCGTAGTAGATCATGTTGGCATAGGATTCGCGCAAAGCATCCAGTTCTTCGCGCAGCTCATCTACTTCCATATCAATAGTACGTATGCGTTGCGAAATGGCATTGATTTCGTTATTTATGGTGCCGATAAGATTTTCGCGGGAGCTGATACGGTTATTGATCATCACCAGCTGGTTTATATTGAGCTTGGCGGTTGATCTGGTTTCCTGAAGCATCTGGTTCAGGAGTGTTATTTCCTGCTCAATACGATGTTTGTTTTTTTCCAGTTCGCTCCGGTCCTGTGCTTTCACCCATTCCGGTTGCAGCACAAATAACAGCAACAGGAAGACCGCCCTGAGTTGCATTGAGCTGTATATTTCAGAAAAGCACCTGCTTTGCATAATCAGTTTGTGATGTTTTAGTCTGTAAGATAAATGGGTGTATATCTTGACGGGATGGAAAATTGCATACGCTGGGGTTCATTGAGCGTAATACGGTTGTACTTCATTTCAAGGTTCGATTCGTTTCTTTCATCAGAAAACATAATTTCCAGTTCAGAGGGTATCCAGCGTCCTTCCACATTCTCCCAGTTTTTGTAATCGGCCCGCAATGCCCTTCCTGACTTCTCATCCAGGATGGTATTGGACCGTATCCGCAGATGTTCCGGTTCGAGGGTGATGGCCTGATTGATCGGGTTTCCGGTTCCACCGTTACGCATGCGCCGGGCTGCATGAAGCCTGAGTATTTCTTCTTCCAGCATCAATGTAAACTGATCATTGCGGAAATGGGGGAAGTCATTTCCCATAAAAATTGCCTGCAACATGTAAAAATCCACATTGGTGCTGAACATATGGTTTAGTATGTTTATATCGCCGAGATAGTAGGTAGATTCAAGGCGGTTGATAATTTTTACACTATCGGGGGTTACCAG
>JBHEOF010000097.1:0-8132 GCA_046261715.1 Bacteroidales bacterium | reverse complement strand
CTGGGGTAATACCCGGGAGAGTATGTCGTCGCCGGATTTTATAAACCCTCATCTTTTTAAGGTGGGGGTTTTTTGTTAGATAAACTGAAATTAAGGAAACTATTCAGGTAAAAGGTAGAATACAGTAAAAAAGTGACAAATACTTCCGGCAAGAACAAAAAGATGCCATATGCCATGGGAATATTTTAACCGTCTCCAGATATAAAAAATGATTCCTACACTATAGGACAATCCCCCTGCGAGTAAGAAGATAAGGCTAATGGTTTCCAGGCTATCAAGTAAAGGTTTAATGGCTATAACAATTATCCAGCCCATTATTACATATAAGCCAACAGATAAGAACTTAAGCTTATCCATCCAGAAAACTTTAAGAATTATTCCCAGGAAAGCAATCCCCCATACTACTCCAAATATACTCCATCCCCAGGGGCCACGCATTGCTGTTAGTGTTATGGGTGTATAAGTTCCGGCAATAAGCAGGAAAATTGACAAATGATCGATAACATGTAAAACATTTTTCCATTTACCCTTTGGAAGACTATGATATACAGTGGATGCCAGGTAAAGTATAATCAGTGTGGCTCCATAAATGCTAAAAGAAACAATATGCCAGGTATCTCCGTAAATATTTGCAAAAATAATCAGAACCACCAGTGCTGCAATGGAAAGTCCTGCTCCTATTCCATGTAATATAGCATTAACGATTTCTTCAGATGGACTTTGTTCACGTAATTTTTTCATATTTTATGGTTGTTATTTAGAATCGCAAAGGTACCCAAAAGTAAAATTTGATTTAATGCTTTAATCTCCTGGGTCAATAAATTCTTTTGAATATTGCCAAAACTATCGTAATTTTATTAATGTTTGGTATATGAATGCATTGGTTTGTGCATAACTTAAATGAATATATATGTTGGTAAAAACTTATGGTAGCGCGGTACAGGGAATAAATTCCACAACTATAACTATTGAGGTTGATGTTTCAAAAGGCATCAACTTTTTTATGGTGGGTTTACCTGATAGTGCTGTTAAAGAAAGTCATCACCGGATTGAAACGTCACTTAAGCAGATAGGATACAAAATACCCGGGAAGAGAATTGTGGTTAACATGGCACCTGCTGATATCCGTAAAGAGGGATCTGCCTATGATTTG
Source organism: Bacteroidales bacterium (assembly GCA_046261715.1). Lineage (GTDB taxonomy): Bacteria > Bacteroidota > Bacteroidia > Bacteroidales > UBA7960 > SKVR01. The sequence continues at coordinate 6,979 of JBHEOF010000097.1, read as the reverse complement.
CCTATTGCTTTGGGCATTCTTGCAGCAAGTGAGCAAATAGATGCTCCTGCCCTGAATGAATATATTATTATGGGTGAATTATCTCTTGATGGGAGTGTACAGCCCATCAAAGGAGCCTTACCCATTGCTATTCAGGCAAGGGAAGAGGGTTTCAAGGGATTCATACTCCCTGCAGATAATGCCAGAGAAGCTGCTGTAGTAAATAATCTGGATGTATATGGAATAGAAAACATAAAACAGGTTATAGATTTTTTCAATGGTGATTTGCAACTTGAAAAAATCGAAATAAATACACGTGATGAGTTTTTCTCACGACTCAATGAATATGATTTTGATTTTTCTGATGTAAAAGGGCAGGAGAATATTAAAAGAGCCTTTGAAGTTGCTGCCGCAGGTGGACATAACTTAATTATGATTGGACCCCCAGGTGCAGGAAAGACTATGCTTGCGAAACGCCTGCCCGGAATATTACCACCGCCAAGCCTTCATGAAGCCCTGGAAACCACAAAAATCCACAGCGTAGCCGGTAAACTAGGGAAAAACGCATCGCTGATACCGGTAAGACCATTCAGAAGTCCTCACCATACAATTTCAGATGTGGCCCTGGTGGGCGGAGGCTCTTTTCCTCAACCAGGAGAAATATCATTGGCTCATAATGGTGTTTTATTTTTAGATGAACTGCCTGAATTCAAGCGCACTGTACTTGAAGTTTTGCGTCAGCCACTGGAAGACCGGGTTGTAACTATTAGCAGGGCAAAGTTCTCTGTCGATTATCCTGCAAGTTTTATGTTGGTTGCTTCAATGAATCCCTGTCCCTGTGGTTTTTATAACCATCCGGAAAAAGATTGTGTGTGTGCCCCGGGTATTGTTCAGAAATACCTGAACAGAATTTCGGGTCCGTTGCTGGACCGTATTGATATTCATATTGAAGTTACTCCGGTGCCTTTCAGAGAACTGTCAGAAATGAATTCATCCGAAAAGAGTGAAAGTATCAGGGAACGTGTAATAAAAGCCAGGGAAATGCAGGAAGAAAGATATAAAGATAATGAAGGGATTTATTGTAATGCACAAATCAATTCACGGATGTTACGTGAAGTTTGCAGAATTGATAACGCAGGTAGTTTATTACTGAAAACAGCAATGGAAAGGCTTGATCTATCTGCACGGGCATATGACCGGATCCTGAAAGTATCCCGTACAATTGCCGATCTGGATGCAAGCTCTGATATTAATCCGGAGCATCTGGCTGAAGCTATTCATTATCGCAGTCTGGACAGAGAAACCTGGGCTGCATGATCAATAGCAGCTTTTTTATTTGTTTTGTTTCTAAATTATACATAACAAAGGGTTATTTCACTCAAACTTCACTCTCTTTAAAGGAGTATTTCTTATATTCGCAAGAAATAAAAAATCTGCCTAATGAGAAAGATCATCTCCATTCTGGCACTTACTTTTATAAGTGCTGTACTTTTTTTGCATTGTTCAGAAAAAACAGAAGAAGCCAAAGATCTTACAGAACTTCAGGAGAAAGCATTGGCATTCACTTCACCCATGCCTGAGAATGCTTTTAAAGAGGGAATGATTCAGTCTGACGAGATTATTGAGTTGGGCAAAATGCTTTTTCACGAACCACGGATTTCTAAAAGTGGTATTATCAGTTGTAATTCCTGTCATAGCCTTACTACCTTCGGTGTTGATCAAACCCCCGTTTCTATAGGGCATGGTTGGCAGAAAGGTGTCAGAAATGCTCCTACTGTGCTCAATGCAGCGTTTCATAAAACACAGTTTTGGGATGGCCGTGCCAAAGATGTTGAAGAACAGGCCGGAATGCCCATACTTGAACTGGTTGAAATGGGCGCAAGGGAAGAACATGTGCTCGAGGTACTGGCATCCATACCTGAATATGTTGAGCGATTTGATAATGTATTCCACGAACAGGAAAAGCCATTGAATTATGAAAATGTAGGAATTGCCATTGGTGCATTTGAAAGAACATTGCTCACCTATTCTCCTTTTGATGATTTCTTACAAGGCAATGCCAATGCCCTGAGCGATGAACAGAAAAAGGGTCTTGAAGTTTTTATTGAAACGGGTTGCCAGACCTGTCATAAAGGACAGGTAATGGGGGGTGAGATTTTTACCTTCTTTCAAACTCCCAAAGAAAAGGAAACCGGTGAGTTAAATATGGGAAGATTTGATTTTACACAACGTGAATCAGATAAACATTTTTTTAAAGTTCCCTCCTTGCTGAATGTAGCCATGACCTATCCTTACCTGCATGATGGCAGTGTATGGAGTTTGAACGAGACTGTAAATATTGTTGCAAAGGAAATGCTAAGTAGAGAATTAACCGATGAGCAGAACCGTCTTATTGTTGAATTCTTGAAATCTCTTACCGGTAAAATTTCTGATCATGCACTCGAATTGCCTGTTTTGCCTGCATCAACTGCCAATACACCCAAACCCATCTTTGATTTATAGTTTGGTGGGCTTGTCAGTTCCGGACTAGTTTATAGTGATGATCGAATAACTTTTGTAAACTCTGCATGCTGTTCGGGCTTTTTACTTTATACATCTAAACAGGGCCACCATAGTAATCCTGCGATGGTCTTCTCTTTTTTATATTTTCAAGTACTTGCTGTTTTTCTTCTTCTGTATATGTGGGCCAGCCTGCCATTTCTTCAAGCGTTCGGTAACAGCCTATACAAACTCCGTTACGACTTATACAAACATCAATACAAGGGGATTTAATTTTTTTGCTTTGAAAAACCATTTAATTAGAATTTTTGATTTTCAAAAGTAACAAAAAAGAATCCGGGTTGTTTTTGTATGTTCTTATATAAACTTTGCTTTTCACTAACACATTATGCAAATCTATTTTTTCCTTTGAAGCATTATGGTTTTTTCTATTTTTGTAGATTGATATTTAAGAAAAAACCCCAAAAAAATAAAACTATGAGTAAGGTATTAATTATTGGAGCCGGTGGAGTTGGCAACGTGGTTACCCGCAAATGTGCCGCTGTACCGGAAGTATTTACTGATATTATGCTTGCAAGTCGTACGCTTGAAAAATGCGAAGCAATAGCACACGATATTGGCGGCGACAGAGTAAGAACTGCACAGGTAGATGCTGATAACGTTCCTGAACTGGTTGAACTGATCAATGATTTTAAACCTGAACTGGTCATCAATGTGGCATTGCCCTATCAGGACCTTACCATCATGGAAGCTTGTCTTCAAACCAAAACCCATTACCTTGATACAGCCAATTACGAGCCTAAGGATGTGGCCAAGTTTGAATACAAGTGGCAGTGGGCGTACCATGACCGTTTTAAGGAAGCGGGAATACTTGCTGTTCTGGGTTGCGGATTCGACCCCGGTGTAACGGGTGTTTTCACTGCTTATGCAGCCAGGCATTATTTCGATGAGATGCATTATCTGGATATTGTAGATTGCAATGCCGGAGAACACGGAAAATCTTTTGCCACCAACTTCAACCCCGAGATCAATATACGTGAGATTACTCAAAACGGACGGTACTGGAAAGAAGGAAGCTGGGTGGAGACCAAACCTCTCGAAATTCATAAATCCATTGAATACCCTGAGATCGGACCACGAGAATCTTACCTGTTATATCATGAAGAACTTGAATCGCTGGTGAAGAACTTTCCCACATTGAAAAGAGCCCGTTTCTGGATGACATTCGGTGAGAAGTACATCAACTTTCTGAATGTATTGCAGGAAGTGGGCATGACAAGCATCAAACCCATCAATTTCAAGGGAATGGATATTGTTCCTTTGGAATTTCTTAAGGCGATTCTACCGGAACCCTCTTCACTGGGTGAAGGCTACAAAGGACAAACATCTATCGGTTGTCAGATCAAAGGTTTTAAAAACGGCAAAGAACGCACATATTATGTGTGGAATAATTGCTCTCATGCCGAAGCATACAGGGATGTTAAAGCCCAGGCCATTTCATTTACAACCGGTGTGCCTGCCATGATAGGCGCAATGATGATGCTAACAGGAAAATGGGCAGGGAAAGGTGTTTTCAATGTGGAAGAATTTGACCCCGATCCGTTTATGGAAAAACTGCCCGTGTATGGTTTGTCCTGGCATGAACGTATTGATGAAGAGCTTCCTGTTGAAAAGTGAAATTATTAATGGTTAATTATCAATTGTTAATTTCATGGATATATGAAGAGTAATGCTCTAAAAGATAAGAGTTTTGGTTTTGCTGTTAGAATTGTAAAAATTAGCCGGTTTTTGATCAAAAAAAATGAATTTATAATTTCTAAACAGTTGGTTCGTAGCGGAACTTCCGTTGGTGCTATGGTTCGTGAAGCTGAACATGCAGAAAGTAAAGTAGATTTTATTCATAAATTGGCTGTAGCTCAAAAGGAATGCAACGAAACACTTTTTTGGCTGGAACTACTTAAAGAAACAGATTTAATTGGTAACGAAATGTTTATAAGCGCCAATAATGATGCAACAGAACTGATGAAATTGTTAACATCCATCATTAAGACTACAAAAAACAATCTGATAAATTGAAATCGGACAAAAAAACATTAACAACTAACAATTAACAATTAACAATTAACAATTAAAAAACCATCCTATGTCGGTTGATTTCAATAAAATTCCCTCCCCTTGTTTTGTGCTTGATGAAAAACTCCTGCGCATAAACCTTGAGATTCTGGATCTTGTGCAGAAAGAGGCCAGCGTGGAAATAATTTGTGCATTAAAGGGATATGCTATGTGGTCAACATTTCCACTAATCAAAAAATATCTTAGTGGGGCCACAGCCAGTTCTTTGAATGAGGCCCGGCTAATTTTTGAAGAAATGGGTGTGGAAGCTCATACCTATTCCCCGGCATTCTTCGACGATGAGATGGATCAGATTCTGCATTACAGTAGCCATATCTCATTTAATTCCATGAGCCAGTATCAAAGGTTTCGCGATAAGGTAAAGAACTACCACAAACCGGTAAGCATGGGACTCAGGATCAATCCCGAATATTCGGAGGCGGAAACGGATCTATATAATCCTGCCATTCCCGGTTCGCGACTCGGAATCACCAAAAACCAGTTACCCGATCAAATACCTGCAGATATTGAAGGTTTACATTTTCATGTACTATGCGAAAATGACTCTTTTGCACTGGAAAGAACGCTGCAGAAAGTTGAAGAGAAATTTGCTGATCAGATCAAACAGGTAAAGTGGTTCAATATGGGTGGCGGACATCATATTACCCGAAAGGATTATGATGTAAAACACCTGGTGGAACTTCTGAAGGATTTTCGCAAACGCTTTCCTAACCTTGAAAAGGTTATTCTCGAACCCGGCGAAGCAGTGGGCTGGCAGACAGGTTATCTTGTTTCTACAGTTCAGGATATTATAGATAATCAGGGCATAAAAGTAGCAATGCTGGATGTAAGCTTTTCAGCACATATGCCCGACTGTCTCGAAATGCCATACAAACCGAAAATATTAGGTGCCACGGATGCACAGGATGGAAAAACTGTTTACAGGATGGGTGGCCTGACATGCCTTGCCGGGGATTATATGGGTATGGGAGATTATTCTTTTGAAAAGGAACTGAATGTTGGCGATAAAGTGATCTTTGATGATATGATCCATTATACCATGGTAAAAACCACTTACTTTAATGGTGTAAAGCATCCTGCTATTGGTATATGGAAAGAAGATGAGATCTTTGTGCCAACCAGGTTCTTCGGTTACGAAGATTATAAAGAAAAGCTTTCCTGAAAAAAGATAAGGTTAAGTAGGTTTTTGAGCTGTTTCATCCTGGAAGAATCTTTACCATCAAGCCAACCCAAAACGGCCGGAATTCGGGTTCCGGAACATAAGGGAAACGTTTACTGCGTGGCATCATCGGGAAAAATGAAAATGGCAATATTCAGCATTTGGAATTTGAATATAGAAAAGGAAGGATTAGGAATTATTGCTCTTCTGTTTCTTTTCTTTTTTGCTTCAATTCTGCATCCTGTTTCCTTATATGTTTCCCTGTATTAGAATAACCGGTAAGTTTCCCCAGGAAAAATCCCAGTAAGAAAAATACTGCAAGAATAAAAATCAATCTGCCGCGTATTTCAAAGAAAATAAAATCAATAGTGGTTTCGGTCCAGTTAGCCATAGCCAAAAAAACACTCACAACAATAATTAATCCGGCTATTATCAAATAGATCAGGGTTATTATCCAATAGATCAGGGGTTTTGTCTTTTCTTCCATGGCTGTATAATTTTAATGTGAGAAGTTTTTTAGCTAAAACATTATCCAAACCTACATGTTTTTTTTGAGATTTCAAAAAGTCATATGTGTTGATCTTACCTAAGTAAATAGGCAATGGTAACTCCCAGATAATTGCCGATTGCATAACCAATAATACCAATGGTCATACCTGAAACAACGATTTGCCGGTTTCCAATCGCGCCTGCAACAACAGGGACAAATGCCGGTGAGCAGATAAATGCAGTGGAGGTGATCATGGTAGTATCAGCATCTACCTTAAATATTTTACTCAGCAACATATGGATGAACAATGACCCAAAAACGGCCAGTGTTACATAACCAAACAGCCCGGGAGTAATACCGGCAAAATTTCTTATATCAGCCATAGAAGCCACCACAATACTAAATATCAGGATCAGATACATGCCTGCGTCAAAGGTTTTGTCAATACGGTTAATTGCTGGAATCAATGAAACAAGTATACCCAAGGTAGTAATGCTTAAAATTACTACTGCCATAACCGCACTTTTGGGAACCAGTTCGCTTATACCCACTGCAATTCCAAAAATAAGAATGGCAATTCCAAAAGCTTTTAAGAGAGGTATAACTTTTTCTTTACGCAGGGTGCTGAAAAAGGGTTCTTTATTCCCCACGGCCATTGTAACATCCTCTTTCAGAATGGGGAACAGGGGGAGAAATCTTTGGAAAAACCTTTGCCCCAA
>JBHEOF010000096.1:0-8352 GCA_046261715.1 Bacteroidales bacterium | reverse complement strand
CTTCTGCACGGTAGTAAGACCTGATCTTTAGCCCCTCAACAGTACTCCAAACCAGTTTTTTTTCATAGTCCGCACCTTTAAGGTCCTCAAGAATTTTTTCCTCCCACTCTTTTGTTGAAACCGGCGCAAAATCAGTGAACAAGCCGGTTTTTTTATCTTGATCCATATAAAGTGTTTTTTGAAATTTTAAAATACTAACAATCAAGGCATCATAAATATGGGCAAAATTACAATAAAATTGTAAGTGGCAACAGTTCTTTTGCAGTAAGATTTACGCTGGAGTTTCCATGTTTTTAAGTGTATTGCAGCAGGTTTTGTCTTTATGATTTAATAAAAAAGCCTACATTTATGGAACCAAACGAGTTGGGTTGTATTACACAATTTTTTTTTGGATGAAGCACAGAACCAACAAGCAGCAAGAAAAAGATGTAAGGGAAAAAGAATCCGCAAAAGGAGATGCTGATCTTTTGCGCGATAGCGAGAGGCGTTACCGAATGCTGTTTAAAAATATGATCAATGGGTTGCTGGTACTAAAACCCATATTTAATAAAGGCAAACTTGCTGACTTTCATTTTTTTCGTGCCAATGCAGCATTTGAAAAATTGACCGGAATGGACACGGCGAGTATGGCAGGATGTCCTTTTCAGGATCTGTTTCCCGGTAAGGCACACGATATTTTGCCTATGCTTTTCGAAACCGTTAAGCAAAATGAAAATCAAAGTTTTGAGAACTTTCAATTAACAACTGATACCATTGTTAACTTCTACTCTTTTATTCCCGAAAAAGATTATGTTGCTATCATTATAGAAGATGTTACCGCCCAAAAGAAGGCAGAATCGGAAAGGATAAAAAGTGAGCAAACATTAAAGACCATATTTTCACTCCTACCCGTTGGGGCCACCGTAACTGATGAATCGGGTGATATTATTGACTGTAACAAAGCATCGGAAACTTTGCTGGGCCTTAAAAAGGAAGAACACCTGGTACGCAATTTTGCCGGGAAAGAGTGGAAGATTGTTCGTACCGATCTTACCCCTATGCCCACTGAAGAATTTGCCAGTGTGATCGCATTAAAAGAAAACAGGTTGGTTGAAAATGTGGAGATGGGGATTGAAAAAGAAGATGGAAAGGTTACATGGATCAATGTAAGTGCAGCTCCTGTTCCATTACCTGATCTGGGCGTGGCTATCGTTTATTCTGACATTACAGAAAGAGTTCAGGCACAGGAAGAAAGTGAAGAAAAATTCAAAAATATTGTACAGAACTCTACGGATGGTATCATTATAGTTGATCCAGATGGATCTATTGTTGAGTGGAACAAAGGCTGCGAACTGATCTTCGGGATTGACAGAAAAACGGCTATCAGTCAGAAAATCTGGACATTTCTTTCTAATGTTGTGGCACCTGACAGCCCAATGGGTATCAACAATTTATTCATCAAGGAAAACATACAACACTCTTTACTAACCGGTGAAAGCCCCTGGGTAAAAAACATTAACGAAGCGGATATAATTGATGCTTCAGGCAAACGAAAAACCATTCAAAGCTCCGTGTTTCCTGTGAAATCGGCCCATGGATATCTGTTGGGAATTGTTTCGCGCGATATCTCGGAGTCGAAAGAGACAGAGAGAATGCTAAAAATTGCCAAGGAAAAAGCTGAGGAAGCCAGCAGGGCAAAGAGTACCTTTCTGGCCAATATCAGCCATGAAATAAGAACTCCACTAAATGCCATCATGGGGTTTACCGAAATTCTGAAAGAGTTTCAGGTTGGTAACAGCCGTTTTAAAGATCACCTTTCGGGCATTGAAAAAAGCAGCAAAGCGCTCATTAGCCTGATCAATGATATTCTTGATCTTTCCAGGTTTGAAGCAGGAAAGATGGAAATTACCCCTGTGCCACTCAATATCCGGAATCTCATTGAAGACGTTCGTCAGATTTTTTCCCTGAAAGCTAAGAGCAAAGGAATTAATCTTTACACCAATATTGATGCTTGTGTTCCTGATGTTATCAGCATGGATGAAGTTAGATTAAGGCAGGTATTGTTTAATCTTGTGGGAAATGCAGTAAAATTCACTGAAAAGGGTTCCATTTCTATTGAGGTAAAAGTTGACAGTTTTAATAAGAAAACCCAACTTGCTGATTTAACAATGTCGGTGAAAGATACCGGAGTTGGTATAGAGGAAGAAGACCTGGCATTCATTTTCGATCCCTTTTATCAGAAAGCACCCCGGCGAATTGTCAAGCAGGAAGGTACAGGTTTGGGGCTTGCAATATCAAAGCGATTCGTTGAAATGATGAATGGCGAAATCAAGGTGGATTCCAAACCCGGAGAAGGAACACGGTTTTTTATTCATTTACAGTCTGTACATGTAATTAAAAGAAATAAATGTAAAACCACAAATAAAGAAGTTTCTGAAGAGTTTAGTATTGCAGAAAGCAAAGAGAAAAAAACTATCAGTTATTTTGAATCGAAAGATTTTACGGATATGATCAGGGGAGAGATCAGAGAGTATACCGGATCAGAAGAAAAGGCCAGGCAGTTTCTTGCCGATGAAATTTGGTGGGAATTTGATAAAATTGCTGATATCCTGGGTTTTGAAGAAGTGAAAGATTTCGCCCAAAAGCTTTATGAACTTTCACAACAAAACAATCTGCCCAATCTTGCAATTTTTGCATCAAAACTCAGAGATGAAGCCAAAGCGTTCAATGTTACAGGAATTAACCAGTTGCTTAATGCGTTAGAAAAACTAAGAGAATAACATGTAAATGTTGTGCAAATGACAGAGAAGGAAAACATTGCAGGTTTGAAGAATTTCAGGGTACTTATTGTGGATGATGTGCCCGAAAACATCCAGGTACTTGCACATCTGCTGAATGAGAAAGGACTAAAGGTTAGTTATGCTGACAGCGGCATAAAAGCATTGAAGGCAATAAAAAACAACCTGCCTGATTTGATATTGCTTGATGTTTCCATGCCAGGTATGGATGGTCTTGAAGTGTGTGAAAGGCTTAAAGCCGATAAGCTCACAACTGACATACCCGTTATCTTTCTTACAGCTAAGGTTGATCAGCAGGATATAATAAATGGTCTTGAAAAGGGCGCTGTGGATTATGTTACAAAGCCTTTTAATGCCAGGGAGCTTACAAAAAGGGTGTTTACCCACCTGGAACTCAAATATAACCGCGATCTTATCAAGAAGCAAAACGATGAACTGATAAAACTCAACGAGGTAAAAAATCAGCTTTTTTCTCTCATTTCACATGATATGAAAAATCTGTTCAACAATATTCTTCTAGGAACAGAGTCTCTGGAAAAGGAAAATGAACACTTCAGCAAAGAAGAAGTAAGCCAGATAGCCGGCATTGTAAATGATTCAGCCAAAAGGGCCTATGATCTTCTCCAGAATCTGCTCGACTGGTCGCGATCTCAAATGGAAAATATAGTCGTAAAACCAGTCGGTGTGGATTTTCTTTTATTGGTTAACCAATCAGTAACATTATTCAAACCTACGGCTCAAAAGAAGAAACTTACATTTGAAGTTTTTTCTGATGGAAAAGATTTCTTCGCCTTTGCCGATATCGATATGGTAAGGGCCATTCTCAGGAATCTTTTATCCAATGCTATTAAATATTCATTTACTGAAGGAAAGATTGATATTTCAGTAAAACAACTGAGTGATGTTATTAAAGTGAGCATAACGGATTATGGAGTTGGAATGGATAAGGAACAACTTAAGTTGCTGCTTGATGAAAACCAACCTGCATTTACTTCTCCAGGGACACTAAATGAAAAAGGGAGTGGTCTGGGCCTGGTTCTTATGAAAGATTTTGTGGCCAGGAATAAAGGTACATTCGGTATAGAAAGCAAAAAGGGGAAAGGCAGTACTTTCTGGTTCAGCTTACCCAGGCAGAAGAAGAATTAGCCTGAATTGATATTTCAGAAAATCTAAAATCCGTTATCCCTGGCCAACGCAATTGAACCTATTCCCTTTGCTTTCTCTTTAATCATTTTGCAAAAGAATGCAGTTGGTCTGCATGCATAATGCATTGTAATTTATTGCTCTACATTTACTAATTTCGCAGATCGAAAAAATAGGCTAAATATCATCATACAATGGAATACAATTTTACAAGTGTAGAAAAAAAGTGGCAGGATTACTGGCGCGAAAACAAAACCTACAAAACAGAAATTGACCCTGATCGCCCCAAATATTATGTGTTGGATATGTTTCCTTATCCATCAGGCGCAGGTTTGCATGTAGGTCATCCGCTTGGGTATATTGCTTCAGATATCTATTCACGTTATAAAAAGCAAAAAGGCTTTAATGTGCTGCATCCCATGGGCTACGATGCTTATGGACTTCCGGCTGAGCAGTATGCCATACAAACCGGTCAGCACCCCGCAATTACCACCGAGCGAAACATTCAGCGCTACCGCGAGCAGCTTGATAAAATTGGCTTTTCCTATGATTGGGACAGAGAAGTACGCACTTGTGATCCACGTTATTATAAATGGACACAATGGACCTTCATCCAGCTTTTCGAACATTATTTTGACGTGAAGGAAAACAAAGCCAAACCGGTGAAAGAGCTTATTGCCCGGTTTGAAAGAAGCGGGAATCTTGGTGTTGAAGCGGCCTGTGATCTCCATGATGAATTTACTGCTGTTGCATGGATGAAGATGAGTGAAAAAGAAAAGCAGGATGTTCTGATGAAGTACCGTCTGGCATATCTTTCCGATACCATGGTAAACTGGTGCCCCAAGCTGGGTACTGTACTTGCCAATGATGAGGTAAAAGAAGGTTTTTCAGTAAGAGGAGGACACCCTGTTGAAAGAAAAACAATGAAACAGTGGTCATTGCGTATCACCGCTTATGCCGATAGATTACTTAAGGGGCTTGATACCATCGAATGGAGCGAATCACTTAAGGAAATTCAGAAGAACTGGATTGGTCGTTCTGAAGGAGCCACTATCTTTTTCCCCGTTAAGGGACATGATGTTTCACTCGAAGTTTTTACTACAAGGCCTGATACGATCTTTGGTTCTACCTTTATGGTAATTGCCCCCGAGCATCAGTGGGTGAAAAAAATTACCACATCTGAATATAAAGATGATGTGAAAGCCTACGTAAAAATGGCCGGCACACGTTCTGAAAGAGAACGCATGGCAGAGGTAAAAACTGTTAGTGGCCAGTTTACCGGGGCTTACTGCGAGCATCCTTTCAATGGTGAACCTCTTCCCATTTACATTGCCGACTATGTGCTTGCCGGCTATGGCACCGGGGCCATCATGGCAGTACCGGCACACGACAGCCGCGACTATGCTTTTGCCAAACATTTTGCCCTTCCCATTGTAGAAGTGGTTTCGGGTGGAAATATAGAGGAAGAATCCTATGATGCTAAGGAGGGTACACTCATCAACAGCGATTTCATTAATGGTTTGGATGTTCCCACTGCCATCCGCACGGTAAATCAAAGACTTGAAGCTAAAGGAATTGGTAAAATGAGAATAAACTTCCGTCTTCGCGATGCTATTTTCAGTCGTCAGCGTTACTGGGGCGAACCCTTCCCGGTTTATTACAAAGATGGAATTCCTTATATGATGGATGAGAGTAAATTGCCGTTGGAACTCCCCGATGTAGATAAATATCTGCCCACAGAAACCGGCGAACCACCCCTGGCCCGCGCCCGGAATTGGCAAACCGAAGAAGGTTATCCCATAGAAATCAATACCATGCCCGGCTTTGCAGGGTCAAGTGCATATTACATCCGTTATATGGATCCTGAAAATGACAGAGCGCTGATTTCATCAGAGGCTGTAAATTACTGGCAGGATGTGGATCTTTATATAGGTGGTGCAGAACATGCAACCGGTCACCTTATCTACGCAAGGTTCTGGAACAAATTCCTTTATGATATAGGTATAAGTGCGAAGAAAGAGCCATTTAAAAAACTCATCAACCAGGGTATGATCCAGGGGCGATCAAATTTTGTATACCGTGTAAAGGGCTCCAATAAATTTGTATCATACAATCTGCGCAAGCAATATGATACCATGCCCATTCATGTGGATGTAAATATTGTAAGCCACGATGTACTTGATATTGAAGCCTTCAAAAACTGGAACCCCGAATTTAAAAATGCAGAATTAATTTTGGAAGACGGCAAATACATTTGTGGCTGGGAAATTGAAAAAATGTCAAAATCATTGCATAATGTTGTAAACCCAGATGAGCTGATTGAAAAATACGGAGCAGATACTTTGCGCTTATACGAAATGTTCCTGGGGCCAATTGAACAGGCCAAGCCGTGGGATACCAATGGCATTGAAGGAGTTTTCCGTTTTATTCGCAAATTCTGGAGGCTTTATCATAACCGCGAAAATCAGTTTGAAGTTTCGGAAGAGAAACCCAATGCTGATGAATTGAAAGTGCTTCACAAAACCATTAAAAAGGTAAGTGAAGATATTGAGCGCTTCTCCTTTAATACGGCAGTAAGTTCATTTATGATTTGTGTAAACGAACTCTCTGATCTCAAATGCGACAAACGTGAAATTCTTTCACCACTGTCCATTCTCATTTCATCCTTTGCACCTCATATTGCTGAAGAACTGTGGTCGTTACTGGGTAATACAGAAAGTGTGGTGAATGCCAAATTCCCCGAGTGGAGAGAAGATTACATAGCAGAAGATATGGTACTTTATCCTGTATCTTTTAATGGCAAAACCCGCTTTAAGATTGAACTGCCCGCCGACAGCACCCCAAAAGAAGTTGAAGATGCCATCCTTAAAATGGATGACACCCAGAAGTGGCTGCAGGGCAAATCGCCCAGAAAAGTCATTGTGGTGCCGGGTAAAATTGTGAATGTAGTGGTGTAGTTGTTAAGATTTTTTATTCTTTTTTACTCTTTCTTACCGGTAAACTGTCTTCTCAAATAAGCTTCAGGAGATACGTTTACCTGACGTTTAAAATTACGGCTGAATGAGATGTAAGATTTGAAGCCGCTTTTTGTCGCTATCTCTGACAGTGAACAATCGTTTTGATTGGTTTGAATCAAACTCATAGCTTCCCGAATACGGTAACGATTAATGAAATCATTGAAATTCATTTCAAACTCGCTGTTTATCAGTTTGGATAGATAGTAGCGGTTTGTGCCAATGTGCTTGGCCAATTCGGGCAGGCAGATATCTTGTTTCAAATAAAGCTGGTCATATTCTATTGCTTTCTCCAGGTTTTTTCTCAGGTAGGCTTTTACATCTTCCGGCAAAGGCCCCGAATAGGGTATCTCCTCCACATCAGAAATTAATACAATCATTTCCTGGCGGTTTCCTTTAAAGCCAATAAGGAAAAATAAAGTTGCCAGCACAAGTAAAGGCAATATCAGGTAAGTATCTGAAAAATGAGAAAAAAAGATGTCATGCAGATTAAAAAGGAGCAGTGCAAAAACCGAAAAAATAATATAAAGTAAATTGGCAATACTTATCCATGACGGGTTTTTGCTTTCAGCGTCAGCACATAAATTCAATAATTTTTTGAAAGATACCTTTACCTGCCTGTGAATAACCGCCAGGTAAAAAACTGCCATCAATACAAAGATGTTGCGGAATGAAATATCAAAATAAAATGCCAGTTTCTCCTTGCTGCTCAATACTTCAGGGGTGGTGAAAAACTCAAACATTCTGACGCTTTCTTCCAGACTTAAGAATATCCAGTGAAAAAAGATTGCAACCAATCCTGCCAATGAGGGTATGAAATAATGCTTAGCATAGGTTTGTCGTTTGATTCCTGGTTTAATCAACGATTTAAGATACAGGTAAAAAGCCGGTAACTGGGCAAAAGAAAAAGCTTTTATAACAAAATAGTTCAGGGTATAGAATTTATATAAACCTGTAAAATATATATAACCCCCAAGCAAAGAAAAGAATCCACAAAGCATAAAAAATGCAAGATGTTTCTTCGCTTTGCTGTTTTCTCCCGATGAAAACAATAATTCTACAAACCAAAACAAAGCAACGAGCAAGGGGAGCAATAATGCTATAAACATGTAGTGCATTACTGAAACTGTTAATAGGTTTTTTCCGGATTAAATAATTTCTTCCCGGCCCCTGATTTTTAAACCAATGGAGGATTTGCCCATGAAACGTTTTATATTAATTACTTTCATCATTTTTGCCAGTATAGCAAACTTGTATTCACAAGCGTCAACCCAGGTATTTATTGGTGGAATTCCAGGCATATTACCATCGCCTTTTGTCAGCGACCTCGAGAATAATTTTCATCAGGGACAATATCATGTCCAGTTTATATACACAAATCCTGATCCCGATCCTGTTGAATTTACCTGGCATATTAC
>JBHEOF010000095.1:0-8760 GCA_046261715.1 Bacteroidales bacterium | reverse complement strand
TGGTTGGTGGGGTAATCGGCGGACCGGCAAGGCAATGGGAGTTTTATGGTGAATCTTACGCGCTACCCGCAAAACTGCACCAGGCCGGCGTACAATTCTGCATTTCCGGCGATATGGGGGCCACTTCCGCATACCGGCTTGCTCACCATGCTGCGGCGGCAGTGGCTTTTGGCCTGCCTGAAGAAGAAGCGATGAAAGCCATTACTCATTACGCAGCAGAGATACTTGGTCTGGATGAATACATGGGCAGCCTTCAGCCCGGCAAAGATGCCAGTATCATTATAACCAACGGCAACCCCCTTGAATTCTCCACACAGGTTGAAATGATGTTTCTGCAAGGAAGACAAATCGACCTTAATAGTAAGCACCAGCAGCTTTATGATAAATACCGGATAAAGCAGGAACAGGTGAGGTAGAATTCTATTTACGGAAGCTTCCAATTCCTTCGAAAGTTGGAAGTTCTTGCCCCACCAGGAACCGGAAACTTGCGTAGCAATTTCCAGCTTCCGGGTTCGTTTTTCAACTATTTATCGTACCGTACAGAAATCCTCTTCTCTCCTTTTTCCGTAAACCGCCCGATGATAGCTGCCGACAAAGAGCCGGTTTCTCTGAGCTTCTGGCAATAGGCAGCAGCCTGATCTTTGGGTAAAGCTACCATGAGCCCGCCGGATGTCTGTGCATCGCAAAGAAGTATTTTAAGATATTCGGGCAATTCTTTTGGCCAATGTACATTGGCATTTACATATTCCATATTATTGCGGGTTCCGCCAGGCACAGTCCCTGCCAATACCAGTTCTTCCACCCCATCTATCAAGGGAATCTGCGATGT
The DNA here is from genome assembly GCA_046261715.1 of Bacteroidales bacterium. GTDB lineage: Bacteria > Bacteroidota > Bacteroidia > Bacteroidales > UBA7960 > SKVR01. The sequence continues at coordinate 7,931 of JBHEOF010000095.1, read as the reverse complement.
ATCAACTTCGCACGAAACAGCGGTATCGCCTACCATTTCATGCAAATGGCCCATTAGTCCGAACCCGGTTACATCGGTACATGCATGTATATCAAAACCTTTCATAGCGCCGGCAGCTTTATCATTAAGGGTGATCATAACGGATAGGGCAAGTTGGGTGATCTTTTCAGATGCCATATTGCGTTTTACAGCGGTAGAAATGATGCCGGTACCAATGGGCTTGGTAAGCACCAATGCATCGCCGGGTTGAGCACCCACGTTGGTCAGCACCTGATTGGGAATGACAATTCCCGTAACTACCATTCCATATTTGGGTTCCGGGTCATCGATCGTATGACCACCCAAAATGGAGATTCCTGCTTCAGATGCTTTATCCGATGCCCCTTTCAGTATATCGCGCAATACCTGTTCAGGCAGCCTGTTACTGGGGAAGCCTACGATATTCAGAGCGAATAAAGGTTTTGCACCCATAGCGTAAATATCGCTCAAGGCATTGGCGGCAGCAATGGCACCAAAAGACCAGGGATCATCAACTACAGGAGTAAAAAAATCTACCGTTTGCACAATAGCTGTATCATCGCTGATTCTGTAAACGGCGGCATCATCGGAAGTGGAAGCTCCTACCAGCACGTTGAGATCGTTTACAGCGGGCAGTTCACGTAAAACCCGTTCAAGATATTGCGGTCTTATTTTGCAGGCGCAACCTAATCCCTGGGTGTAACGGGTCAGTTTTATCGGACCGGTTTCTGATGTTGCAGACTCATCAATAAACTGCTGATCAACAGGCTGAAGTCGTTTTACAGCATCTATGATCTGGCGGGCAGCATCACATATATTCTGCTCACTTGTATGTTTTCCTGTTGAGAAACGGATAGTGCCTTTGGCTGTTTCAACCGGTACCTTCATAGCCCTCAGCACATGCGAAATATCTACCCTGTCAGAGTGGCAGGCTGCACCGGCTGAGGCAGCTAAACCTGTAAGCTCATCAAGCAATATGTTAGCTTCAATACCAGGAAAACTTACATTCAGTGTATTGGGAAGTCGCTTATCAGGATGGCCATTGAGATGCAAAGTGGGTATATCCTTTTTCAGCAATTCAAAAAGCAGATCCCGTGTGATCTTCATTTGCCGGGTATTGACTTCAAAGTCGCGCAAAGCTACTCCTGCAGCAGCGCCCAACCCGGCAATCTCCAGGATATTTTCAGTCCCTGCCCGCATATTCTGCTCGTGATTGGCTCCATGTATCAGTTTCTGAAGCTGCACACCCCTGCGAACGTACAATGCTCCCACCCCTTTAGGTGCATAAAATTTATGCCCCGCCAGCGATAGCATATCAGTATGCATAATTTTAACATCAACCGGAATCTTTCCTGCCGATTGGGCTGCATCGCAATGAAAAAGAATATCACGCGCACGGGCCAGCCTGCCAATCTCTTCTATCGGTTGTATTACCCCTGTTTCATTATTGGCATGCATTACGCTGATCAGTATGGTTGACGGTGTAATGGCGGCCTCCAGCTTATCTAACAAAACAATGCCCTGCTCATCCACCGGTACATATGTTATAAGGAATCCCTGCGATTCAAGGAACTGACACACTTCGGATGTAGCCGGATGCTCAATCTGAGTGGTAATGATATGATTGCCTCTGTTGCGATGTTGATATGCAGCCCCCTTAAGGGCAAAGTTAATGGCTTCGGTACCGCCGCTGGTGAAAATGATTTCATCGGGTGATGCATTGATCAGCCGCGCCACTTCGCGCCGCGCATCTTCAACAGCCTTACGGGCTTCTGTACCATAGCGGTGTGTGCTTGATGGATTGCCAAATAAATGATCAAGAAAAGGTTGCATAGCCTGGCGTACTTCGGCATCAACCGGTGTGGTTGCATTATAATCAAGGTATATCAATTTATCCATCCTGTAAGTTGTTGATAAGTTGAAGTTTGGGATGTGAAAGTATTTTCTGAGCAATAACAGAAGCATCCGCAGTTTTAACCGGAATCATTATTATCTCAGACTCTGCTTTTTTTGTAAGATCAAAAGAATAGGTTTTATCGTAGTATGAAAGTGTAATATCAATGGCAGCTTCAAAATCACCGGTTTCAATGGCTTTTACAGCAAGCTTCAAATTATTCCAACCAATGCGTTTGCCGATTTTTTCTATAGATTGGATAAGCTGCTCTTTGGGGAATCCGGCATAATCTTTTATCAATCTTTGTATACGTAATTCTTTCGGCATTTCCACACAAAGGGTAAGTGCTTTTTGTTTGGCATCGTAAAGGGGATCGGGCAGCCATACCCGCCCTATGAACCGGCTTTCATCTTCAACCCACACCGGCTTGTAAGGATCAAAGCTGAGCCACTGTGCTGCAATATCATTTTCAAACTGCTCGTTGGTAGGTTGAGGGATCTCGCCAATGGCCCCAAAAGCCGAACCTTTATGATGGGCATACCCTTCCAGATCCAGCACCTGTTGCCCGGTCTTTTGAATATGCTTTAATATTTCTGTTTTGCCAGATCCGGTCTTACCTGAAACCACCACCATTGTTATGGCCCGGTTCCAATTCTCACGTATATAATTGCGGTAAGCTTTGTAACCCCCTTTGAGAACTTTTACGTCGAATCCTGCCGTTGCCATCAGCCAGGCCATACTTTCCGAACGCATACCTCCGCGCCAGCAATGGATTAAAAGTTTTTTTTCAGGAGAGATACGGCGGGCGTCGTTGACAAATTGCTGCATCTTTGGCCCCACTATGCCGAGACTTTCAAAGGTAGCTGCTTCCCTGCCCGATAGTTTGTAGAGTTTACCTACCACAGCCCGTTCATCATCTGAAAATAATGGAACATTAATGCTACCTGGAATATGCCCCTGGGCAAACTCGCCCGGTGAACGTACATCCACAACCGGCACCGACCTTACCCTACTAAGAAAGTCGAAGGGTTCAATTTGGTGAAATGTTATCATTAAAAGATGTGATTTAAAATATATCGGTTTTGATCTTTCGTTCTTACAAACAGCAAATTTAGGAGTTATTTGATGTTGATCGGTATTTGATAAAACAATTAGTAAAATTATATTACAATATCTTGTTATCCTGATAAACGAAAAAACGGGAACAGCCCTAAACTGTTCCCGTTTTTATATTATTATAAGGATTCCTATTTCAATCCGCTTCTGATCAGGAATGGATCGATAGACGGCTCTACTCCACGGAAATTAATATAGGCATCCATGCCTTCATAAAGATTGTTCCCGGCAAGGATATATTTACGGAAATCTGCAGCCAGCTCCTGATTAAACAAGTCACCGGACTCCTTAAAAGCATAAAAAGCATCTGCATCGAGCACACCGGCCCACCTGTAAACGTAATAACCGGCAGCATAACCACTACCGAAGATATGACCAAAATTGGTTGTGCGATAACGGGGTACGATCTCGTCAATGAGTCCGATTCTTTCAAAAGTTGCTTTTTCAAACTCATTTACATTTGTTTCTTCGGTTACTTCTGAAGTATGCCAATCCATATCAAGGATAGCTGCTGCAAGATATTCAGTATTCGCGAAACCCTGGTTGAAATACTGGCTGTTTTCAAGTTTCTGGATAAGTTCATCCGGAATAGGTTCACCGGTTTCATAATGCATCGCATATTCTATAAGCATTTCGGGCTCACCTGCCCAGTTTTCCATAATCTGTGAAGGAAGTTCAACAAAATCCCTGGGAACGCTGCGACTGGTTCTTCTGTATTTTCCTTCGGCAAAGAAATTATGCACTGCATGACCAAACTCATGGAAATAGGTTGTAGTTTCATCCCAGCTGAGCATCGCAGGATTATCGCCTGTTGGTCTTGAAAAGTTCATTACCATTGTAACGATAGGAGCAGTTCTTTCATCATCTTCCCATGATCCGCTTCGATATGTGCCGCACCATGCACCACTGCGTTTTCCTGGTCTTGGATGTGGATCAATATAAAGCAAGGCAAGGTGACTTCCATCATCATCAAAAACTTCAAAGGCTTCAACTTCCTCATGGTACACCGGAACTTCAGGACGAGCTTCGAAAGTAAGGCCCCAGAGTTTATTTGCCAATGCAAAGCTTCCGTTACGCACATTTTCAATGGTAAAATAAGGCTTCACTTCATCATCATCCAGATCATATTTTTCTTTACGGATGATCTCAGCATAGTACCACCAGTCCCATGATTCCACATCAAAATCTCCTCCTTCACGGTCAATAATTGCCTGCATTTCATCTCTTTCCATTTTGGCCCTTTCAATAGAAGGTTCCCAAACCTGGTAAAGAAAATCATACACATTTTGTGGATTTTCTGCCATCTGTATATAGGTAAAATAGTTGGCATAGTTTTCAAAACCCAGCAGTTCCGACATTTCCTGGCGTAGCATCATGAGTTCAATAAATAACTCCTTGTTATCATTTTCATTATCATTGTCGCCTCTGTTCACATAAGCCATGTAAATTTTTTCTCTCAGATCGCGGCGGTCTGAGTATTGCAGGAAAGGTGTCCAGCTTGGTTTGGCAAGTGTGAATACATATTTTCCTTCCATATCCTGTTTGCGGGCTTCTTCAGCGGCCATTTCACGAACATTATCAGGCAAACCTGCCAGTTCCTCTTCACTTTCAAGAACCAGTTTAAAGCCATTGTTTTCTTTTAGAAGATTTTCACTTAGCTGAAGAGAAACCATTGACATCCTCTCACTGAATTCTTTCAGCTTTTCTCTTTGTTCTTCAGGAAGAGCAGCTCCATTTCTTTCAAAGTCCTGGTAAATTTTTTCTACAACACGCATCTGTTCATCATCAAGATCCAACTCGTTTCTTTTTTCATAAACGGACTGGATTCTTTTAAACAAATCTTCATTCAAACGAATGGAATTGTAGTGGGCAGTGAGCATCGGAGTAGTTTCACGCGCAATCTCCTGAAGCGTGTCGTTGGTTTCTGCACCGCGTAAGCCTCCGAATACAGGACTGATTTTTCGCAATAATTCACCTGCATTGTCGTAAGCAGCAATTGTGTTCTCAAAATCAGGATCAGCGGGGTTGTTGATGATTGCATCAATTTCTTCCTTGTGCTGTCTGATACCTTCCTCATAAGCGGGAATGTAATGCTCCTCATCTATCTTATCGAAAGGTGGTGCACCAAACGGAGTATCCCATTCTGCAAAAAACGGATTCTCATCAGTAGTTTCACATGCATTAAAAATCATGCTCATCGAAATAAAAATTAAAAGAAATCGTTTCATTTTGTTGATGTTTGGTTAGTTTTTATAGATTACTTAAATAGTAAAAAAATAATAGTAACAAATTTTAAGTTTTAAAATTTCAAATATACAGTATTTTAAAGGTTTACGCTTATAATTTGAACAATTTTTATAATAATTTATTTACAAACTGAAAGTTTAATTTAAAGAAAAAAGGAATTGGTGTTTTTTAAAAAAAAAATCACTGTGAGGAGGCAGGTAATTTACATAACAATTTTTTTGTCAGAATAAAACATTATTGTAACTTTGCAAGCCTGAAAACGGAAAAAATACAAAAGTTATTGATATTCAAACTTATTCATTGCCATGTACATTAATCAGGAGATAAAAAAAGACATTTTTAAAAATTATGGTGGTTCAGAATCTGATACCGGTTCTGCTGAAAGCCAGATCGCTCTTTTCACCCACCGAATCAAGCATTTAACCGGGCACTTAAAAATCAATAAAAAAGATAAAGGTACCCAGCGGGCACTAATTAGTCTGGTAGGTAAAAGAAGAAGGTTGCTGGATTATTTAAAAAGAAAAGATATTGAGAGATATCGCGATATTATTAAGAAATTGAACTTGAGGAAATAATTTATTCTCAAAATCAAAAAAGGGCAATTAAAAAAATTAATTGCCCTTTTTTATACATATAATCCGATTGCAATATTAATTTAACGGATTATAAAAACCATAAATAAAATCTGATTGTTATCGCAAACATCAGAATAAGTGAAAAATGAATATTACTTGCGAATCAATATCCGGATAAATAAAAACACAAATCGCTTTTTATTTTGCGCGTTTATTTGAAAGATATGATCAAAGAAGTGATGAAACAAAAAAAAGAAGAATTATGACGAACATGAAATTAGGAATTCAGAAGAACATTGAAATGGGTAACGGACAAACCATTACCCTCGAAACCGGCAAACTTGCCAAGCAGGCAGATGGTTCAATTGTACTAAGCACAGGCAACACAATGCTGCTTGCTACAGTAGTATCAAAAAAAGAAGCATCAGCAAATCAGGACTTTTTCCCTCTTTCGGTTGATTACCAGGAGAAATATGCTGCGGCGGGTCGTTTCCCGGGCGGTTTTTTCAAGAGAGAAGCCAGACCATCTGAGTATGAAATTATTATATCACGATTGGTTGACAGAGCCCTTCGTCCCATGTTTCCCGATGGATATATGAACGAAACCCAGGTTTTGATTTCACTCATCTCGGCAGAAAAAAATATTTTACCCGATGCGCTTGCAGGACTTGCAGCTTCAGCAGCCATTATGGTTTCAGATATTCCTTTCAACGGTCCCATTTCCGAAGTAAGGGTAGCCAGAATCAATGGCGAATTTCAGGTAAACCCTACCATATCAGATCTTGAGAATGCTGATATTGAAATGATCATTGCAGGTACCATTGACAACATTAATATGGTAGAAGGTGAAATGAAAGAGGTGGCTGAGAAAGATATGATTGAAGCTATCAAAATTGCCCATGATGCCATTAAACTGCAATGCCAGGCTCAGATAGAACTTGCAGAACAGGTAGAGAAAGCAAAAGTAAAACGCGAGATTGAACCCGAAGCAGAAGACGCTGATCTGCTTGAAAAAATGCGTTCAGAGCTTTACCAGAAAATATATGATACTGCACGTGCTATCATCTCAAATAAACATGAAAGATTTGATGCTTTCAGAGCCATTCGTGATGAGTTTATGGAAAACTTCAGCGAAGAGGAACTTGAAGAGAAAGAAAAGCTGATTAAAACCTATTTTCATGATCTTGAGAAAGAAGCAGTGCGTGAAATGGTAGTCAACGAACATGTTCGTTTGGATGGCCGTAAGCCGGATGAGATTCGCCCTATCTGGACAGAAGTAAACTATTTGCCGATGGCGCACGGTTCTGCCATATTTACCCGCGGAGAAACACAATCTCTTACAACTGTTACCTTAGGAACCAAAATGGACGAGCAGATTCTTGATGGTGCTGTTGTGGAAGGTAAGAGCAAATTTATGCTGCACTATAACTTTCCACCATTCTGTACCGGTGAAGCCAAATTCCTTCGTGGTACCAGCCGCCGGGAAATAGGTCACGGTAACCTCGCATTACGAGCACTTAAGCCCGTTTTGCCCGATGGTAATGATAACCCCTATACCATACGTGTGGTTTCTGATATTCTGGAATCAAACGGTTCATCATCCATGGCGACCGTTTGTGCAGGTACACTTGCACTTATGGATGCAGGTATAAAAATCAACAAACCTGTATCGGGTATAGCCATGGGTTTGATATCCAATCCTGACACCGGAAAATATGCTGTGCTTTCTGATATTTTAGGTGATGAAGATCATCTGGGCGATATGGACTTTAAAGTTACAGGTACCCGCGATGGAATTACTGCCTGCCAGATGGATATTAAAATTGAAGGACTTAGCTTTGAAATGCTTGAAAAAGCTCTTGATCAGGCCAGAACCGGAAGGTTACATATCCTTGATGAAATGCAGAAAACACTTTCTGAACCGCGCGAAGACTACAAATCTCACGTACCCAGAATTGTAAAAATGTCCATTCCCAAAGAATTCATTGGTGCTATCATCGGACCCGGTGGTAAGGTGATCCAGGAAATGCAGAAAGAAAGCGGATGTACCATCGTTATTGAAGAAATCGGCGATTATGGTG
>JBHEOF010000094.1:0-8801 GCA_046261715.1 Bacteroidales bacterium | reverse complement strand
CGTATCTAAAATTATCTCCCTTTTCAACAACCTGATCATTTATCTTTAGATTAATATCTGAACCACCCCAGTTTTTTATAAGAAATGCAGGATTAACAATCGGGGAATTTTCTTCTGCCATCAACTCAAAAGTAAGTACTCCTGCTTCATCAGCAGCAGTAAGAACATAAGCCCGTTGTGACTTATCATAACCTTCATTTTTGAAGTTACCGTCAATCAACCGGAGCATTGCAGGATAGATCCACGAGGCGGCAAGCCTTACCAAATGATCATCGCCCCAATTGGTCATCCCATGCATCATTATCCATGTTCTTGAATTATCGGTTTCAGAATAAGGATTCCATCTTATATGAGAAAGAGAAGTATGTGAAGGCCTTTCAGCAGAAGTAGCCACTTTTGTATGTGATTTTAAATAAGAAACAGGCCAGTGATCCCAAAAATTAAATCGGGAACCGGGTGCATGTCCTCCGTAGGAACGAACTTCTGCATTTTCAGCATTAATAATAGTGAAAGGTTTGTACTCGGTTTTTAAATTCACCTTTTGAATGCAGAACTGTTCCGGAATATCTTCCAGCTTAGGCCCACCCCCCTCAGTCCAGGTATATGTTTTGGAATCACCTTTTAAATTAAGGAGGGTTAAGGCATTATCATTTAAATTCTCATCGGGATAAGTACCCGGCTGATTGATTACAATGCTTTCCTGGTATTCGATCCATTCATTCAGAGCAGAGGTATATAAGGTTGCTTTACGAATACTTATTGCATCTGGATATAAAATATAATATTCATCTGCCCAATCGCCCCAATTAGTTTCTTCATCCAGAAAAGCCATCGAATATTCCAGGTCTGTCGGAGCATATCGCCAGTGAACTATTACCCTGGCATCATTATTTTCTATTATTCGGACATTAGAATATCGTGTTTGTTTATCTGACATTGGCTCTACCATGCTGACAGTACCACTTACGGGTCCACCCCTCCTTTCGAAAAATTCATTAGTGAACCAGGCTCCCTCGTAAGTTGCCCATGAAGGTATATAACTTGTCCCCCGCCAAAAAACAAATCGAGGTTCTTCTTTACCAAACCTGACAACCACATCCGCGACTTCACTAACCGGCCAGGGATTATCCCATTCCGGAGTATATTTCAAGCGTGTGGAATAAGCGCCAAATGAAACAGCTTCAGATGGGCCGGAAGGCAGCAGAATTATGTTTTCCTGATCATTATTCTGGGCAAAAACTGGCAAATGATTCACTAAAAACATTATTAAGAAAAGATGAACGTATTGTATAAATACTTTGGTCATTGATATATTTATTTTGTACATATTGATATATTTATTATATGATATAAACGTCCTTTACCATACCTACCTGTTTATATGCGGTATTAACTTAAAGTAAACATCGGTTCTGGATTCCATTTCGATCCAAAATACAAGATCAATCCCCTCCATGGTATTTCTGTAACCATAACGAAAAGATTCACCGCGGGGAATTTTTTTCCCGTTGACAGTTAGTTTAACATCAGCATCTCCCCAATTTTTTATTACAAAAGAAGGATTGACCAGCGGAGAGTTATCAGAGGCCTGCAACATAAATTCTAATACTGAAGGATGTATTTCGTTTTTACTGGAAATAATAAAAGCACGTTCTTTTTTCGAATAACCCTCCCCGGCAAATTCATTACTTTTTATAATCATTCCCGGGGCATTATTCCAGGATCTTGCCAGCATAGCCAGCGAAGCGGCAGGTTTATCTGACATGCCAACCAGGGTTACTACCTCAAACGAGCCATCACCGTTATCATGTATAACTTCGGAATCTTCAATTGCCTGTGAAAGTGATGAGTGAGAAGCCCTGTCGGGACCAAAAGCTTTTCGTCCGTCATTGGGCAATTGGGCCACTGGCCAATGATTCCACCATGGAAAATGTGCATATTCCGGTCGAACAGATCCGCTGAAAGGTTTAATTTTAGGATATGGTTCAAAAACAATGAAAGGTTTATATTTAGATTTCAGGTTGACCAATTGTATGTTAGCATTCTCCGGCAGGTGAAATGATTTGGGGGGGCCATCCTTCCAGGAATAGGTTTTGGAATCACCGTTCATATTAACCAGCGTCATAGCGTCCAGATCTATATTATCATCCGGAGATGTGCCTGGCTGATTAAGGACGATCGTTTCCTGCCATTCATGGCTTAAATAATCTGTCCATAGTGTTTGATGTCTTGTAGAAATCCCATCGGGATATATATAATAATATTCGTCTGCCCACTCTCCCCAACCGCTACCCTTATTTGTCCCAAAAATATCGTAGATAATATCGGAAATAGCATAACGCCATTGAACAACTATTCGCGCATCACTTTTTTCAATGATCCTTACACTCGAATAGCGTGTTTGCTTATCCGACATATGCTCTGAGCAACCCATAGGAGACTTTCCCCTGTTGGAACGTTCCAGGCTTTGATCACCCATCCACAATCCATTTTCAGAAATCCAGGCACCTCCGTAACTTGTACCCCTCCAGAAAATGAAACGTACAGGCAATTTATCGAAATGAATCAATATATCAGAATGATCAGCAATCCTCCAGGGAAACTCCCATTCTTCTGTATAAACCAGGCGTGTATAGAATGCGTTAAATTCAGGTTTTAATTCTTCCGGTCCGGAAGGCATAGGATCCCAGGCGAGTGGTTGAATTTCATCCGGACTTTCGGCCTCATAACTTTGCCTTATATGATTTTCGGTTAATGGCAGGTCATAAATTTTTACTTCATCAAGTAATCCATAAATTACCATATTTGAAAGAATTTCGGCACTGGCTTGTCGTTCAGAACCCACTGGGCCCATTTTTTGAATATTCATACCCAAAAGTAAATCTGAGCCTTCACCTGGTGTTATTGTGCCCTGAACTACCAATTCAGCCGTTAATTCACCATTTATAAAAATTTTCATTCCTTCATGAGCATCAAAAGTTGCGGCAACATGGCTCCACTTGAGTAAAGGAAGTTTTTCTTCGGATACACATTCATATAATTTCCCGTTGATGTTAAGCTTAAAACCAAGATGTCCATATGCATCCACACCAAAAAATATTTTATGTTCATATTCTGGCTCAGAAGGTTTTGGCGGAATGATATCTTCTGTTGCCAAATGATCATCCTGTTCACTGTAACCAAAGGCATCAATGGGGATTAAAATCTCCTTTTGGGTCTGCCAGCTCCAGAACAATCGAAGTATTGCTTTACCCCTGTCATTTCCATAGGTAAGAATAACGGGATATTTTTGTCCTTTGATCATAGAGAATGAACCGGTTCTGGGTCCGTCTACTTCCCATCCGTCAATTATTTTATTGTTGTCGATGAGCAGCTGCAAGCCATTATCTGCTTCAGCCCTAAAATGAATTTCGCCGGTATATGGTGCTTCAATATAGCCCCGCCATCTATTTGACCAATTATTCATACTACCTGTCCAGTCATTGTCTGTGGAAAGCAATTCCTGTTTCCCCAGAGGATCAGTTAAATCAGCATTGCCAAACTGGACACCTGTTAAACCTTTACTAAGATTTTCAAGATCAATATATGCTGATTTTTTCTTTACTTTTTGAATAACATTTCCACCCTGACTTACAATAGCGCTCCAGTTCCATGGAAGTGCCTGTAATGCAATCCATGATTCAATGGCCAAACCACTAGTTGTACCCGGTACTTTAGAGGATTTCCTAACTACTCTTGTGGTATATCCGTCAAGTTTCAGAGAGTTGCCTTTAACACCCTTAACAAGTTGCCTGTAGCCAATTAGTGTATCTTTAACGTCACTTAACTCATCAATTAGTTTATTATTATTAATCGCGTCAAATTTCCACCATGAAACAGGTTGTTGTCCTTCCAGCTTTTGCAGAAAAATTAAAGTAATTAAAAAAGTTATTATAGAAATTAAGGAAATCTTTTTCATTGATGTTCATATATTTAATTAAAAACTTGATCTCACTAGCCTCATCATTTCTTCTCTGGTTGCAATTCTTGGATCTGCCTTGTAATCAGGGAGCACCATGGATTGAATGGCGAGAGCTTCAATTTCATTTTCAGGCATATTTACATCACGCAGGCGTTTATTTAATCCAATTAATTCCAGAAATTTTCTTATTTCCTCAACTGACTTCTCAGCTGCTTTCCGATCGGACATACCATATAGATCACTATTTAAGATTCTGCCAAGTTTAGCAAATTGTGCAATAGCAGCTTCCCATGTAAACTCGGCAAAAGCAGGATAAATAATGGCCAATGACTCACCATGTGCAACATGAGAATACATACCTCCAATGGCCATCCCAATGCCATGTGGCAAAGTTACTCCTGCGTTAGCAATGCACAACCCGGCCAGTGTATCTGCCCATGCCATTTTTTCTCTTGCATCAATATCAGTTAAATTAGTGAGCACTCTGGGCAAATTTTCAACAACAATAGAGATTGCCTCCCATGCGAGTAATTCAACATAAGCGCCTGTCCCTGGATTAATGGTACTTTCAAAAGCATGGCACAGCACATCAAAGCCTGTTGTTGCAGTCACAAAACTGGGAACTGAGATCATCAATTCAGGATCAACAATACATTCCCGGGGATACAAAATATTGTTATACAATGCAGATTTATCGCGAACATCCGGATTTGTTATAACCGCCACCTGAGTTACCTGTGAGCCGGTTCCGGAAGTTGTAGATACTGCAATAACAGGAAGTAATTCAGAGGAATCCGGTTGTGGGGTTTTATAAAACAAATAGTCCCAACTGGTTCCGTCGTGAGTGGCTTCAACCGAAATGGCTTTGGCAGAATCCATACTTGACCCGCCTCCAAGGCCGATAATCACTTCGGCCCCGAAATCACATGCCATTTTTGCCCCTGCTGTAATGGTCTCCACAGTTGGATTTGGGATAACCCCATCGAAATGCGCAACTTCAATACCCTTGTCTGTAAGTATTTTTTTCACTTTGTCATATTGGGTCTGAAGTGCAGGTATGGCAGCGGGAGTTGTGACAAGCAATGCTTTTTTGCCGAATTGCAATACAACTTCTGCCAGTTCGTTAATTCTCCCTCTTCCAAAGAGAATCTTAGTTGTTTGATGATAATTAAAATGTTTCATTTGACTTTTTTTGTTTTAAAAATATATTCTGTGCTAGTTTTGGGGTTGCCCCCTCTTTAGTACATACATAAGCCGCTATTTCGGTCGCTTTAAAGTTCGATCATTACTTTCATGGTTTCATCTTTCTGTTGTTCGATGAAATGGTAAGCATCTATGTATTTTTCGAACGGGAAATTTTTTGTAATCAGCGGAGTGGTTACAATTTTTCCTGAAGCAACCATTTCAACTGCCGCCACATAATCCTCATGCCGGTACATCATCGAGCCAAAAACATTCAGTTCGTGTTCTCCCAGGTAAAACATATTAACAACAGGATTTTGGGAATAGACTCCGAGAATTACGACTTCTCCGCCCTTTTCGACATATTGCATCAGAACATCCAGGGACGACTGAACGCCTGCAGCCTCAAATCCAATCTGAAAACCTTCATTGCCGAAGAAAGTTTTTACTCCTTCTTCAAAAGGTATTTTTTTTACGTTCAGCGTTCCTCCGATTCCACATTGCCGGGCAATATTCAACCGGTAATCACTAATATCAGTAATAAGTACTTTACCCGCACCCCTGGCTGTTGCAAACTGTGCAACAAGGTTACCTATCGTACCTGCACCGGAAACAACCACATTTTTATCTTTCAGGCCTGTCACACGGTTAGTCGAATGGGCTCCAACAGCGGCAGGTTCAATCATTGCACCCTGCTCCAATGACAAGGTGTCCGGCAAGGCAACTATTCTGTCTTCAGTCACAATAAACAGGTCCTGGGCAACACCCGGTGCCTGGAACCCTTCGACTTTCAATTCCTGGCAGGCATTGTACTGCCCTCTTTTACAGGGGCTACATACCCCGCAAACAAGTTGCGGCCTTGCTGTAGCTTTCATCCCCGGTTTCACTTTAGTAACGGTTTTCCCAACTTTTTCAACAATGGCAGAGTATTCATGGCCCTGCACCACAGGATATGGGGTCGCCGGATGTTTTCCATGGAAAACATAAATGTCGGACCCGCAAACACCTATTCGTTTAATTCTTAACAGGATTTCATTATTTTTTAGATGTCCGGGGCCTGAAATTTCCCTGTGTTCAATTACCCCCGGTGATGTCATAATTGCTTGTCTCATAATTATATATTTTAAGAAAAAATAAAATAAAGCGCCACAAGTGTCAGGATTAAAATACCAGCCCATAATCTCGGGTCTTTTATTCCGGAAAATTTGTCTTTTTTTATTACTGCCAATGGATTGGCCCAGGTGTACTTTTCGATAACCTCCGGATCAGGTTTTGGTGTCAAATAACTAACAGCAAAATAAATAACAGTACAAACTACAAACAGCCACCATGCCTGCATCATAAAAGGCAAATTCAATCCTTTTGTCAGGTACATATACCCGCTAATGGGTTTAAAATCAATACAAAAAATTGTTATCCCCATAACTAATCCTGAAATGAGTGTGGCAATACCAGCTTCTTTTGTCCCTCTTTTGGAAAAAACGCCAAAAAGAAGGACAACAGCCACGGGCGGGGCAATTGCGGCGGCAATTTTGTTTATTGCTTCAAAAATGCTGGAAAATTCATCCCCCTGTGTGGACCATAGTATAGCCAGTAACATAACAATAACAGCGGCAATACGTCCGGCTTTTATCTGCTTTTTATCCGTTGTTGCAGGATTTATCCGCTTAACAATGTCAATGGCTACCAATGTTGCCGAACTGTTCAACGCTGCTGCAATGGTACTCATTAAAGCCGCCAGTAGGGTAGCTGCCATAATTCCCTTTAAACCAACCGGCAACAATTGGTTGATCATTATCGGTAATGCCTGATTGGCATTGGTCCCGATTAAATCTTTAAAAAGTACATACGCAATAACACCCGGAAATACCATAATAAAAACAGGTAAAAGCTTTAAAAAGCCGGCAAAAACAGGTCCGAGCTGCGCATCGTTCTTTGTTTTTGCACCAAGAACACGCTGAACGATGGTTTGATCGGAACACCAGTACCAAAGCCCCAAAATCGGGTAGCCCAGCAAACAGGCATACCAGGTAAGGCCGGATTCAAAACCACCTTCACCCAATGCCTGCAGACTTTCTTTGGTATGGAGCACCCGTAACTGGCCTGGTTTCAAATTGGCTTTTAATTCAGCCAGCGTATTAATGCCATTATCAGACAAGGCAAAAATGGCAAATCCGGTAAGGATGACTGCGCCCAGAATTAAAATAACCGACTGGATGGTTTCGGTAACCACCACGGCCTTCAAGCCGCCAACAACGGTATAAATGGTTGTCACTAAAGAAATCACAAGAATAGAAGTAATGATGTTGATACCAAAGAACGTTTCAAAAACCACTGCCCCGGCATACAGGCTCATGCCAATATGCACGAACAAAGCACCGATGATGGCGATAAAAGCAAGGACAGTCCTCGAACGGGGATCATACCTTTTTTCGAGAAACTCGGGCAAGGTCGAAATCTTACTTTTAAAATAAAAGGGGGCAAAAATCAATCCCAGCATAATCAATGTAATGGCAGCCAGCCATTCAAAATTTCCCCAGACCAGCCCTTCGTTGTACCCGGAAGCTGCCAAACCAACCAGATGTATCGTCGAAATGTTTGAAGCAAACAATGCTGCCCCAACCATGATCCAGTTTAAGCCGCGCCCGGCTAAAAAATATCCGTCGGAGGTCAAATGTTTGAGCCTTACCGACAATATTCCAATAACCAGAATACCTGCCATATAGGCGACAATAATAACAGAGTCAATCAGACTAATATTTCCCATTTCGTTTCAGTTAGTTGCCTGAAAGCTGTACCATGATCAATTTTTGAGATATAAGCCACAGAGTTTTTAATTCCAAAAAAGTAAAACTGCCGATCGTTTTTATACCGAAATGCGACACCTGAAGACAGCGAATCATTTTCAGGACGAAACAACACTTTCAACTTATAGTCTCGCCACAAAGAATCTCCGGAAATGATCATTGGGTGGGAGGAAGGGTAAGACCTGTTATAATATGTCTGAGTCATTACATTTTCATCTCCTTCCTTTTTAACCTGCCATGCAATAGCCCAACCCAATTTTCTGATTCCACCCGCTGATCGATAACTCGAAACGGCCCAATTTCCTTTTATGCCCGCTTCGGGCAAATAGTGATATTCTGCGTGTGCGCCTACAGGGGCAGAAAACAGACCTGTGTCTATCTGCTGAAATCATCGTACAACAAAATTTTATTAAAGTCATTTGACTTATCTAAATCATTACATGCCGTCAGAATGAATATACTGACTGTAACTGAAATATAAAATTTAATAATTTGCATCATTTTCCATTTTAGAATATTTATTCTCTTGTTCTGTTATATCAAAACCCCTACTAAACCGTCTCCATTCAAATGAGGCTATCCTGCAAATCACATTAATTCCCCAAAAAAAATACAGCACAACTTAAAACAAAACCTTAACCCCAAACTTTTTATCAATATGCCATTCGGTTAAAAACAGAGTACTGACCGATTTTATGATGCCTTGCTCGTTCATGAATTTTGCTCTATCGTGTTAAAACTTGACCACTTTCTGATGTTATGCCCTGAACCTTTACTTGGATATAAGCAACTAATTTACCTTTCTAATATTTAATATACTTGCATTTCACACATAAACACCTAATTTTCTC
>JBHEOF010000093.1:0-8909 GCA_046261715.1 Bacteroidales bacterium | reverse complement strand
CCTCAGAAGATGTGTACCGGTGGGACGATGTCTCCACGTATATCAAGGAAGCTCCTTTTTTTAAAGATATTAGTGAAAAGCCTGCTGCTCCTTCTGATATTGAAAAAGCACACGCTTTGCTGGTATTGGGCGATAGTATTACCACCGACCACATTTCTCCTGCAGGTGCATTTGGTGTAAATACACCAGCCGGCAAATACCTTATCGATAACGGCGTTGAACAAAAGCATTTTAATTCTTATGGTTCAAGGAGGGGTAATGATGAAGTTATGGTAAGAGGAACTTTTGCCAATGTGCGTATCAAAAATAAGCTAGCGCAACGTGAAGGTGGTTATACCACACATATTCCATCAGGCGAGCACATTAGTGTGTATGAAGCAGCACAGCTTTACCAAAAAGAAAATATTCCCCTTGTGGTTCTGGCAGGCAAAGAGTACGGAAGCGGAAGCAGTCGCGACTGGGCCGCAAAGGGTACCAATCTGTTGGGTATCAGAGCGGTTATTGCTGAGAGCTACGAACGTATTCACCGCAGTAATCTTATCGGTATGGGTGTACTTCCTTTACAATACAAAGAAGGCGAAAATGCTCAAAGCCTGGGTCTTACCGGTGATGAGAAATTTACTATAACCGGTATTTCCGTTGGTTTACAGCCTCTGAAAACACTCAATGTTGTTGCCGAAACAAAAGATGGTAAGAAAACCGGGTTTGAAGTTATTACCCGCATTGACTCAAACATTGAAGTGAAGTATTATGAACATGGGGGAATTCTGCACTATGTGCTGCGGGATTTTCTGAATAAATAGTTGTATTATCCCACCCCGCCGGGGTGGGCAAAGAATCATTGGTTCGTCATATCTATCGCTATTCCACCCCGCCGGGGTGTCGATGTTGCTTCTTCATTGGATTTCTATCGCTAATCTATCTCGTTGGTGTTATATTTACCGAATTTTGATTTTTGTTATGGATAAATGGCGGATGGATTATCGATTTCATTCAAAACCAACTATGTTTAATTATTAAATGACAAGCACCTTTGTAGAAGGCAAATAGTAATCGAAAAAATTTAATTTCCTAAATTTGATTATTTGATGATAACACCTTCAGAGAAGACAAATATTGATATAAAATATTGAATTGTCTGAATTGGATTATTTGATGATAATGCCTTCAGAGAAGGCAAATAGCGATAGAAAAAAGACGGACAGATAAAACAGGCACCCCAGCGGGGTGCAATAGGTATTTATCTAATTAATTATCTTTAAAAAACAATCCCCCAAAATTCCCATTATGGCAAATGTTTATTACCAAACATCCATGCAACTTATTTTTGCAGTGAAGAATCGGAATGCAATGATCAGAAATGATTTCAAAGAAGAACTTCATAAATATATCGGGGGAATTCTTGTAAATAAAAAGCATAAACCTCTTGCCATTAATTCAATGCCCGATCATATTCATATCTTTTTTGGGATGCATCCTTGCGATATACCAGCATTGGTTCGTGATATTAAATCTGATACATCATTATTCATAAATGAGAAAAAGCTCACAAAATATAAATTTAATTGGCAGGAGGGTTATGGGTTATTTTCGTATAGTATGTCGCATCGCTCTGATGTAATAAAATACATCGATAATCAGCAGGAACATCATAAGAAAATCTCATTTAAAAGTGAATATATGGAGTTTTTAAATAAATTCCAGGTGGAATATAACACGCAATACCTTTTTGATTTTTTTGATTAAAATTTTCTTGATTATTTATTTCACCATCCATAATGGTCGGATTTGTTGAGATGTTTTTGTTTTTATTCCACCCCGCTGGGATGTAGGGATTTTCAAGGTAGAATGGTTCTCTTCGGTTTAACGGGCTTTAGCCCCATATTTTTATAATAAATAAACTTCCCATCAATTTTTTTAAAGTGCTAACTTTACATTTGTTAATATTTCTGCATACAGAAACTGAATTCAAAACAAAATACAAATCACAATCAAATCCAATTTTTATGAAAGAAATCCTGAAGCGTCTGGGTATTGAAGAAATGAACTCAGGAGTATCCACAGGCAGCGCCTGGCTGCAAGCAAACGGAATAGAAAATGTTTCTGTTTCACCAATCAATAACAAACCCATTGCCAGCGTGCAGACGGCCTCGCCTGATGATTACGAAGCCATCATTAAGAAAGCAGGGGAAGCCTTTAAAGTATGGCGCGAAATACCTGCTCCGAAAAGGGGAGAGGTGGTTCGCCAGATCGGGAATAAATTGCGTGAGCACAAGGAAGACCTGGGGTACCTGGTAACTCTTGAAATGGGTAAAATTTATGAGGAAGGTTTGGGAGAAGTGCAGGAGATGATTGATATCTGTGATTTTGCCGTAGGTCAAAGCCGCCTGCTCAACGGCTTTACGATGCACTCCGAGCGTAAACATCACCGAATGTATGATCAGTATCAGCCACTTGGTATTGTAGGTTTAATCACATCTTTTAATTTCCCGGTAGCTGTATGGGCATGGAATGCCATGGTAGCTGCCGTTTGCGGCGATGTGGTGGTGTGGAAACCCAGCTCAAAAACCCCGCTTACAGCCATTGCCACACAAAAGATCATTGCCGGTGTACTCAAAGAAAATAATGTGCCCGAAGGAGTATTTAATCTTATTGTAGCCGGTTCGTCAGTTCTGGGTGACAATTTTGTGGCCGATCGTCGAATTCCGCTCTTTTCCATAACCGGATCTACTGCAGTGGGTAAAAAACTGTCGGGTATCATCGGTGCGCGGCTGGGACGTTCCATCCTGGAACTAGGAGGTAACAATGCTGTTATCATAGCACCTACTGCCAATCTTGAAATGGCCATCAAATCGGTCGTTTTTGGTGCTGTGGGAACTGCAGGCCAGCGCTGTACATCCACCCGGCGAATTATTGTGCACGAAAGCATTTACGATCAGGTGGTTGAGAAGCTGAAGATTGCTTACGAAAGTGTTTCCAAAAAAATCGGTAATCCGTTGGAAAAGGAAACACTGGTGGGTCCATTGATTTCTGAAGGGGCAGTGGGTGATTTTCTTAATGCCATTAAAAAGGTAAAAGAAGAAGGTGGAAAAGTACTTTTCGGAGGCACTTCTTATAATTGTGAGAATCGTTCTTTCTGCCATTATGTGATACCTGCACTGGTGGAAGCAGAAAATCATTATGAAATTGTTCAGGAAGAAACCTTTGCTCCCATACTTTACATCATGAAATACAAAACCATAGAAGAAGCCATTGCCCTTCACAATGGTGTACCCCAGGGTTTATCTTCGGGTATATTTACCGAAAATCTGCGTGAAGCAGAACTTTTCCTTTCCGAGAGTGGTTCCGATTGTGGTATCGCTAATGTTAACATCGGTACCTCAGGTGCTGAAATAGGTGGTGCGTTTGGTGGCGAGAAAGATACAGGTGGCGGACGCGAGTCGGGTTCCGATTCCTGGAAAAGCTACATGCGTCGTCAAACCAATACCATCAACTACAGCACCGACCTGCCCCTTGCACAGGGTATTCAGTTTGGTTTCTGATGAGTTTTTAAACCCATAGGAATTATGTTTCGAAATCTGATTGTTTTTGTCTTTTTTGTATTCAGCCAGTTTTCCTGTTCTCTGGCTGTTGAAAAAGATAATAGTGAAGATCGTCATCAATCTTTAACTGAGAATTCTGAAATTATTCCCGGAGCATGGCGAACGGAAGAATACTTTCCGTTGCTTGAAGGAAAAGCTATAGGCCTGGTGGGCAACCATAGTTCGCTCATTGGCGATGTGCATCTTGTGGATACTTTGCTAGCATCAGGTTTTAACCTTTTACGGGTGTTTAGTCCGGAGCATGGTTTTCGCGGGGAAGTTGCCGATGGACAAAAGATTGAAAGTGGCGTTGATCCACTGACGGGAATTTCCCTGATAAGCCTTTACGGAGCTAACCGCCGACCGGATCCGGAACAGTTAATAGATCTGGACCTGATCATTTTTGATATCCAGGATGTGGGAGCCCGTTTTTATACCTATATCTCTACCATGAGCTATATGATGGAAGAAGCGGCACGACAGGACATTCCAATGCTCATTCTCGACCGACCCAACCCCAACGGACATTTTGTGGATGGGCCCATCCTGGAAAAGGAACACTCAACGTTTGTGGGTTTACACCCTGTACCCATTGCACACGGAATGACCGTGGCCGAGTATGCTCAAATGGTAAACGGACAGGGTTGGCTGGACGATGGGCTGAAGTGTGAACTTAAGATTGTGCCAGTGAAAAATTATGAACGGCAAATGTGGTATGAATTGCCCGTGGCGCCATCACCCAATCTTCCCAACATGACCAGTATTATGCTTTACCCGGGTTTATGCCTGATGGAAGGCACTGTGTTAAGTGTGGGAAGGGGAACGGATTTCCCCTTCCAGGTGTATGGCCATCCTGATCTTCCTTCAGATGAATTTTCATTTACATTCACACCCCGGAGCCGCAGAGAATCGGTTTATCCTCCGCAGGAAGGTAATCTTTGTTTCGGTGTGGATTTAAGAACTATCCACCCGGAGAAACTTATGGAAATATCAAAAGTTGATCTGCAACCGTTGTTACATGCCTGGAAAAATTTCCCCGATAAGGAAAATTTTTTTATTACTTCCTTTGAACGACTGGCAGGAACCACTCAATTAAGAAAACAGATATTGGAAGGGAAATCCGAGGGAGAGATCAGGAAAAGCTGGCAGGAAGGACTCCGGAAATTCATTGAAATGAGAAGGCCATATCTTATTTACCCCGATTTATGAGCCAGGAACCAGCATAAGTTGTGTTCGGTCATTCTGCTGAACTGTGCGGAGGAAATCTACAAAGTCATTCCACTGGTGTGGAGGAAATAATCCCCTTTTGCCATAAAATTTACGGTATATTACCAGCTCTTCTGATGTTGGCTGGTAATGATAATTAATATTGTAAAACCCATAAGGACTATCGATCGAAAAATTCTCAGGAATCTGGCTGAGTTGATATCCTTCAGGAAGCTTCCAGAAAATGGTATCGGAGTGTGTGATATATGAAACAAGTTGGAAATTATATTTTTTTTCTCCTCTCAAAGAAGGAAGAGAAGCACTTTCAGTGATTAGTACAGGCTGAAAAATGTATCTGTCTCCAGCCTTTCGAAAATAACCTTGCAGGTTGAATTCTGCGGTTTTGCTGATATATCCGGGAGGTGACTTTTCTTCATAAAAGTTCAGGCTTTCCAGCTGAAACTGATTGAGCGTGATCAGGCGGTTGTAGTAATTCCGTTGCCTTGTTTCAGAAATCTTACTTATGCCCATTAACCCATCCATTGCAAGACCTGTTAATTTCTGATGAACTTCACCCCTGATACTGAAATCATTGTCTGCATTTAGTACAATACTTTGTTGTGCAAGGTTTTGCTGAGGGACAACTGCCGGTGTGCGTGCTAACTTTCCACCGTTTTCTGTTACCAGCAACAACCAACGGTCGGAATTACTTTCGCCGATAAAGCCCATGGGACCAATGTTGTTTGTGGTCTCCAGCCAGACGGTGTCATTTTGCAACGGAACACATATGATGGCATGATTAAAAGAATTATATGGAAAACCGGGATCTACTTCCAGGTATCTTTTACCATTATAAATCAATGTATAATGCGATTTAATACCTGCCACGGCTAGCAATGCCTGTGTGAAATTCGACAGAGCTTTACAGTCGCCATAGGCATTACTTGCTACATTATTTGCATCGTCGGGTTGAAAACCGCCGATCCCTAACTGGATACTTACATAGCGGGTGCGTGATTGCATGTATTCGTATATCTTTCTGACCTTTTCCAGTGTGTCGGGGGTGTTTTCAGTCAGACTCATAATATCGGCAATCACATCATCACCCAGGTTTTGTTTGTCACGGTTAAGATCATTGATCCATTTCCCGAAATCATCCCAGCTTTCCATGCTGCCTGAATATCCGCCATACACAAATTCATTGGCACCCGTTTGCACATAAGGGAATATGTAGCTGTCGGGAGGCATATAGGGCTCATGGGCAAACGCTTCCATGTTTTTCAGCTCCCAGCGGTATTGTTTGTCTCTTCTGCCCGAAGGAGTGATTTCCGCGTCAAGTGCGGGATGATTTACAGATTTATATCTGAAACTGAACTCTTCCGGAACAATGTATGTGAGGCTTGCCCTTTCCAGGGAAGTTTTCGTGCGAGAAACCGGAATCCAGGTGCGATTGGGATATACAACCGACTCATCAATAATGTATTCAAATACAACGGTAAACGGATAGCGGTTCATGTACAGATCCGTTTGTATGTTTCGGGCATCTGCATAAACTGATACTCCTCCCGCCATATGTGTATCTTCAAACTCATCACTTTTCATATCGCGGATTTTCTTTCCCTGTGCATCATATAAGCTCCCTTTTATGCTTTTTACTTTTCTGAATGAATCGTAGTAGATGGAAATATCTGCCCCGCCAAGTGCTTCGGGTTCCATAATCGTTTTGGCAACATATCGTGTCATGCGTGCTTTTTCACGACCTCTGATCTCCCAGACTGTAGAATCCTGCCTGATGACCATCGATGCATTCTCAAGAAATGATGGATGGATCCGGTCAACGGAATACTTTCCTGAACTTTCAGCAGAGAAAGAAAGCAACCATCCGATCAGTACGTGAATGAATATCTTTTTCATGCTTTGATACTTTAAGATAATTATTCAACCTTTACAATGATATTTTCCAGATTGTCATCAATCATCCTGTTATAATAAGTTCTGAAACCTGAATAATTGCGCGATGGTATAGTCCTGATCTGCCGGTGGTTCAGCCAGATGATCTTCAGGCCTGTTTCGGTTTCTTCTGCCATGAGTTCATAAGAAAATCTGCCCCATTTTCTTGATTTATTTTCAGG
Organism: Bacteroidales bacterium; assembly: GCA_046261715.1. Lineage (GTDB taxonomy): Bacteria > Bacteroidota > Bacteroidia > Bacteroidales > UBA7960 > SKVR01. The sequence continues at coordinate 1,990 of JBHEOF010000093.1, read as the reverse complement.
CTTGTAATTAACTGTCATGTTATCAGGAAGGTCCAGATTGATAATTGTAACCGAATTAAGTGTGTTATTGAAGAACACAGGATATTGCCTTTCTTCCGACTGAAAAAGGTTTTCTTCACTGGTTTCAAAGAGCAGTGCAGGAATTATCAGCTCATTACCAATTTTTGAAGCATAAGATGGTATAAAGATATCGGCTTTTAAAATGATCGGTCTGTCATCCTTAATGTCGTACTGGATAACTTCGTTGGAGAGCTGAACGTTTGAGTGATTGATCAACTGATCCCAGAAACGTTCTTCGCCAAGCATAGCAAGTTCCTGCACCAGTTTGTATTTTCCAAAACTACCTATCTGCATTTCAAAAGAACCTGACAAGTCGCCATCCTCATTCAGACTCAGATTATAATGATTTTGTTCCAGAAAATCAATACTGGATTCCAGGTTTACCCAGTCATTCAGATCGGGGTCAATGGCGCGGCCGTTGCCGTTAATGGCTCTTTGAGGCAGATAACCGGGAATGGGTTCAGGAACGGTTGCATCGAGCAATACGTCCTTGCCATCAGGCATTTTAACGAGTGCAACCACATAGTTCCATTGGGTAATGGTTGGGCTGTCGCTGAACAGGCTGCCGTTATTTACCGTACTTACCGCTACAGGATAAGACTCCATTCCAATAATGCGCAGTATGGCAACAAGTAAAAGGTTTACTTCAGCTGAGTTTCCTGTTCCCATGCTTAATACTTCTTTGGGTGAATTATCAGCCAGAAAAGAAGCATCATTATTCCATCTGACGTTTTTGTGGATGGCTTCAAGAGCCGTCCAAAGTTTTTCTTCAGGTGATTGGGGAAGGCTCTCAGGCAATAATGACCATAACGCTGAACTACTTTCTTTTAAAAAGCTCCCAAAATTTTCGTGCTCACTAAGATAATTCTCTACTGATTTCCAGCTTGTGGTAAAGTGATCAGGTTCTTCGTCAGGCCATTGCTCACGTGTAAATTCAAAAAACAACCTTGCCTGGTAATTTCTGATGTTATCGGTAAAGGGCTCGGGTCTCATGGGTGGTACATCAAAAGCAGCCCAGCGGAAAATAGTGCTTCTTGCTCTTACACTCAAAACATCTCCATCTATCTCTCCCATAATGGTTTGTACCTTACGGGATATTCTCCAGTTGTCACTGCTGTCTTCCTGCTCTCTGATGTCAAGATCGAAAAGGCCACTGTATCTTCCATAATAAACAAAGAAAGAGGGCAGGTTGAGGTTGTATTCACTATGCAGAACGGGTATTTCGCGTTGAAAACGCCAGTCGCGCAGATGAAATAAAAAGTCTGAAATAATGGTATACCTCACTTCAATTACGCTACCTACCTTAACCTCAGGAAAGGCAAAACTCAATTCTTTCCAGTTGTTCTGCCGGTCCTGGGTAAATCCTTCCCTTTCGCGGATTCGTGTTCTGTTTACCTTGTTACCATCCAGATTATACACATGGGCGCGGAATCTGCTAATTTCTTCCTGTCCACCATCCGATTCATAATATGGGATGGAAAAATTACCGTACTCCAATCCGGCCTCATTTAAAACCATTATGCGTATTTCACGGTTCAGGTTAAATTGAAAACCCTTTTTAGTTGCATAGCCGAACCGGCAATCCGCAACATCCCCAATAACAACGGCGGGTTCACCGGGGTATTTTTCGCGGTAGTATTCCAGGTCCATTTCGGAGGCGGTAATGCTGCCGAATTCGAAGGGAGATTGCGCGCTAAGGGGATTAATCAGCAGGGAACTTGCAACAAACAGGATAAAAATCAGCATTCTCATAGTGTTGTGGTTTTGGTTAAAGGGTATCAGCTATATGTGTGTTAACTTTTTTGCAGGAAATCTTTTACTTTTGATAAAGAATTCGGGTTGCAAGATATCCATTTTCCCATAAATGCATATATTCGTATAATAATTTTTATTGATTCTAAATAAGGTATTGTCTTTTTTGAAATAACAC
>JBHEOF010000092.1:433-9458 GCA_046261715.1 Bacteroidales bacterium | reverse complement strand
AAAAATTTCTATGTAATTAATCTACCAGTAACAAATAATACAAACTGATTATGACAGGAAGACAAACGCTTACAATGATTAAACCACATGCCGTTGAAAATGGTAATATGGGCAATATTCTGGCAATGATTATTGATGCAGGATTTAAAATCAAGGCAATCAAAATGATAAAGCTCAGCCTTCAGCAGGCAAAGGAGTTTTATAAAATACATGAAGAAAGAGAGTTTTATGGTCCGCTTACAGAATTTATGTCGAACGGCCCTATTATTGCTGCAATACTGGAAAAAGATGATGCTGTAGAAGATTTCAGAAAACTGATTGGTTCAACCGATCCAACCAAAGCCGAAGAAGGTACAATCAGAAAACTTTTTGGTGAAAATACCAAGGAAAATGCTGTTCATGGTTCTGATTCCGATGAGAATGCCATAATCGAAGCAGATTTCTTTTTCAGTAAAATGGAAAGATTTTAGTATTTAAATTTCAACGGTATTTAATAAATATCATTCAGCAGGATTATATTCTTTGAAAGTGCCATTATCATAAAACACAAAAATTTTTACAATTTTTTTGTTAGCAGTTTTTATCTGATCATTGTATTTTATCTCTTTATTTACAACACTTTCAGGAACATTATCGTCATTTTTTTCGTCCGTCACATTTTCATATTTTTCATCTGCTTTTGCTACAGGCTTTTCAGATGAAATTTCAGGGGGTAAAGTTCCGGTATCAATAACTTCCTTTTCTCTCTCTGCATATAAATCAGAAAACAAATCTCTTTCCTTTTCTACAATATTTCCTTCTCCTCTTAATAACCATTTGATATTTATTTCTGGAAACTTATCAATAATTTTCTGAATAAATTCCAAACTGGGCTTGTTTCTCTCAGAAAGAATATGAGATATCGTTGATCTTGGAACATCCAAGGTATCAGCAAGCTTAGAAGGGGTGAGATCATATCTTTTAATGATCTCCTGGATTCTTGTTACCATTGTAATTTATTGTTTACTAAAGTAAATTCACAGAATATTTGTTTTACTATACTATTGTAAATTTACTAAATATTATATAATTAACAAGTGTAATCTTATAATTTATTAAATATTTACTTTATTTGGTATATGCAAAATACCCAAAACAAAATGTTTAAAACATATTTTACCCAGATTAAGAAATATATTAATTTATTGGTAGAATCTTTATTTAATCTATAGTAGCAGTTAATATGAAACACATATAATACTGGTATACAGTTTTTTAAAAATAACATAAAACTAAAGATCAAAATAACAGAAGTTTAACCAAACATAGTTCACTTTAGTAAATTATAAAGATATTACAAAGATTGTTTACAAAGTTATACAAAATACAAACATCACTATTATAATTATTTAGAGAGTTTTGTATTACATTTGTAACAACATAAAATACACAAATGTAACCTTGTGTTAAGTTTACGTTTGTAACATATTGTTTACTAATTAATAATTTGTTATTTGCTTTTGTTGATAGAGAATTTTACCTGCATGATAAACAAATGTAAAACCCACTACTCCGCCTGAAATATTGTTTTATTTATTATAATTCGGGAATCATAGTATTATTAAATAACAATATAATTTTTCATAACCAGGTAGTGTTAAATCTTTGAAGAAATGAAAACTCTATTATTAATTTCGGTTATACCCTTTGAGAAAGTTTGATTAAAAGGATGATATCTTGCTGAGATTTTAATAAAAACGCCTGTACTTATGTATTGTACAATTCATTTGAAATATAAAAAGGAAGGAGTGCAGTAAAAAGCTTGTAAATTTACTGAATATCAGTATATTAAAATGGGAGATCAGCTCTTTAAAATGCGTAGTAAGGAATTGCTGTAAGTTTGTGGAATATTATATAGCCGGCAATTGTGAAACCCCCGGTTATAATTTTATAGCCTTGATATTTTCGGAGCGGTTTTTAAAATTAATTCTGATAATATAAATTCCTGAATTAAGCGTATTGATATTTGCAAATGGTCTCACTTCATTTATACCATAAAATACATTCAGGTCAGTAATAGTCCATATCTTTTGGCCATTGCTATTTATCAAATCGATTGAAATAAATTCTTCATTCTCTTCAGCATAAAACCTTACAGCAGAATTTGGCAATAATGGATTACTTATCAGATAAGCCATTCTTGTTCCTTCAAACTTACCGTCAAGAATATCAATAGCTTTGCCAAAATCAGGTATTCCGAATCCATATATTGTATCGGGTAATAAATATCTGTCGGCACTTCTAATGATTGCATTGCGAATTTCTTCATTGTTGGCAGCAGGATACTTCTGCCACAGACAAGCTGCCATTCCTGCTATAAGAGGTGATGAAAAGGATGTACCATTTGCCTGACCGACTGAACCCATAATATTAGCCACAGCAACACCCTGTGCTTGTGCCATTATATCAGGTTTTACTCTGCCATCAGCCGTAGGTCCCAAAGAGCTGAACGCTACCCTTGTACCCACGCTATTCGTTCCTCCTACTGCCAATGCACCGTGAGCATCTGCGGGTGAACCCACATACATCCATGATTGTGAACCGTAATTTCCTGCACTGTTAACAACAAGCAAACCTTTACTGAATGCTTTATTCGCAGCCCTTGCTACGATAGTTGTCTGACCATCAAGATCATCGTAAAAATAATCCTGAATGGTATTATCGAAACGAGTATAACCCAAAGATGAATTGATAATATCTGCTCCCACGCTATCAGCAAATTCGGCACCCGCAAGCCAGTTATATTCTTCTATACGAAATTCAGATGAAACATCTTCTGTACGTAAAAGCCAGTAAGAAGCTCCCAATGCCGAACCCGATAAGTTTCCGGATAAATATCCTCCCATTACCGAAAGCACATATGTACCGTGAGTATGAGTATCAAATATATTGCTACCGGGTTCAACAAAGTCCCTAAACCCCAGAATTTTATTATTATTCCACAAATAGCTAAAGGCCTCAAGGGTATCTACAGATCTGAAACCCGAATCAAATACAGCAACTATTTTCCCTTCTCCCCAGTATCCAGGCCAGTGCAGGGCTTGTCCGTTTACAAGTGATATCTGATCTTCAGATGATCCATACTCAGGATAACCTGAATAATAATGATTAAGCGAATAAGGAAATTTATCAAAAGCTTCTTCATGCAATGACATATACCATTGATGTTGTTGACTGCCATTGCTGCCAAAGTTTTCACTTTTTTCCGGTGAAGTTGGAACAGGTTTTACATCCTGCCATGATAATATAAAGTCAATTTCATCAAGATTTTGCAAAAAATCATTATTGCTGATTTTAAGAAGGGCGCCATTCAACCATCTGCTTGTATAAAAAACAGTTATTGATGTATCCGCAGCAAGTGTCTCAATATAGAGTGGAGAAACAGGCAGGTCAAAATGATCGAATGGAATATTCTGCTTTTGGCGACGCTCAATGGCACGGGTTGATAAAAACTCATGGGGGCGGGTAAGAGAATATGGTGAATGCTGCTTATCTTTAAATTCCACCCAAACCATTACAGGATTATTTCCTTTTAAAAACAGGGAAAAAAGTAAAATTATCAGCGATAAAAATAGTTTTTGATTCATGGAACTATGAAAGTCGGTGAACTATAACTAATCAAATATAAGAAAAATTAATCAGGTTCATCTTTACCATATTCAGCAATAGTATAGGAATAATCAACTCCTCTTATTATTGTTCCGTCTACTTCCCTGGTAATCATCACATACTTCCTTTCTACCATTCCAATACCCGGCACATATATTTCGTACTGAAGATCTTCACCAATTAGAGTTATAAGATCTTTTTGTAATACAGTAAGCGTGGAATCAAATAATATATCCCCAATTTCTTTGGGTGCATGAATATCGCTTATTACGTATTGCTGGGCAGGTTTGTTATTAAAGGCATTTCCATCCCAGTTGCGCCCTGACTCTGCAGGAAATGTAAGTTTTATATAGGTAACATTTTCCTCTGTTTTTGTTGCTCTTTGGCTTTGCAAACCGGCTGACCAGACGTTTTTAATTTTCCAGCTATCATTTTCATCAGTTCTCCAGAATCTTTCCAGTCTCATATTTTCATTCCCCTGACTATCGGTATACACTTCTGCATTCACTTCCTTCACCTGGTATTGATAATGAAACACTTCGCCCAGAAAATCATCATAAACCGTAGAGTCTATGTCGTAAACTACCCATTTTTCCGGAAGCAATCCAAAATACTCTGTACCCAGATAAGCCGGCTCACCTTCTTTTGTTTCGCATGAACTCATAATAAGAATCAACAAACTAAAAAAAATAAGATAAAGCTTATTTGAGAAGGAATTAATAATATTCATAGTTAGCCGGTTTTTTATAAAATTGTACAGATTATCAGAATCCGTCCTGATCCCAGGGAACATCTTCTCTACTGGGTCCGGGGCGTAAAGGAACGGCCTCCTCCTCTTTGATCTCTATAAGGATTGTTTCATCTATCACTTCACCATTTTCATATATAACGGTTTTGCGAACATCACCCTCTTCAATATAATATACCCAGCGACCTTCATTCAGATTATCAACATATTCGCCTTTTACAAGGAGGTTACCATTAGGAAAATATAGTTCATAAGTGCCGTTCAGCAGATCATTCTCATAGTTTGCAACCATATATACCGAACCATCCGGGTAATATCTTTCAAACCTTCCGTTTTTTGCTCCGTTTTCCCAGGTTTCTTTTTCAGCAATTGTATCATCAGGGTAAAAAACTTTCCAGATACCATGATTCATTCCGTTCTTATATTCATGCTCACTCACAAGAACACCTTGTTCATTATAAAACAACCATTTTCCATGCATTTCCCGGTTAACATAGTTCCCTTTACCCAATACTTCACTATTTCTATGATAGAAGGTTGCTGCTACAGCTTCTTTTCCTGATTCGTGAATTAATTCTGCACGCAACTGTTCTTCAGGATAAAAATACCTGAATGTACCTGTAGGTTCATCATCTACAAAATTGCCTTCATAGCGCACGCTTCCTGAGCTGAAATAACCCCGCCAGGTGCCCTGCCTCCTTCCCTTTTCATCTCTCTTGTTGTAACTATCCTGGCCAGCCATTGCCATCAGGGGCAAAAGGATTAAAAGGGTGAAAAATATTCTCAACATCTTCATTATAAAAGCATTCAAAATTTCCAGAAATGTTTTTCATTGTAACGTTATGATTCAACTCTCATTGTCTGCTTTTCAAGGAAATATCTGAAATCTGTCAATTTTGGAAAAGCATAATCAATAATACGGTAATTGGCTGAAATTGTTTTTTTATCAGTACCAATGAATACAGTTATCATCTTCATGTTCTTCCCAAACTTCATATCGCTAAGGGTATCACCTGCCATAATTGACTTTCGGAAATCAATCTCCGGGAAATCTTTTTTAGCTTTTATTGCCATGCCTGGTGAAGGCTTCCTGTAATAACCCGGCATATTATCAGGGGCTGTGCAATAGTAAATTCTATCAATGTTTCCTCCTGATGAACGGATCTCTTCAAGCATTTTTTTATGAATACTTTCAAGATCTGCCATTGTCATCTTTGCTTTGCCAACAGCTTGTTGGTTTGTTACAATAAATATCCGTGCAAAAGATTTTGAAAACCATGCAATACTCTCTTTAACTCCTTCCATAAATTTAAAATCATCAGGACTTAATACAGATGCGTTTGCTATTTTCTTATTTATAACCCCATCCCGATCAAGAAAAAGAAACCAGCTTCTATCAGGTGTAAAGTTTTTTAAGCTATGCATTTAACTATGATTGTTTCAGATACAAATCAAGATGAAAAACAGGAATTCTTAATATCTTTTATCGGCTCAACCCGTTTTCTTTTTATCAGCAGCATCAAATACTGATTTGGTAAGAGCTGACCATGAGAAGCGTTTTTTCTGAGATTTTACACCTTCTATTAATACTTCAGAGAGATTTTTTGAGAAAAACCTGTGAATGGCAGCTGCAACCTTTTTGGCATCAGGTTTAACAACCAAACCGGCTACATTGTGCGGTACCATTTCCGGTAATGCCCCAACATTGGATACTACCATTGGTACATCAAAATGATAGGCAATCTGTGTAACGCCGCTTTGAGTGGCATCTTTATAGGGTTGAACAACGAGATCACTGGCACAAAAATAAGCTGCAACTTTTTCATTTGAGATGAAATGAGTGTGCATAACTACTTTGTTTCCCAAACCTTTCTCCTGAATTATTTTATAATACATTTTATCAGATGAATAAAATTCACCTGCAACAATCAATTTTACGGGCAGATCAGAAACAACATCTTCAGCCATTGCATTGAGCAGTATATCCAGCCCTTTGTAATCGCGAATGAAACCAAAGAAAAGAATATATCTGTGCTCAGGTGAAAGTTTCAGTATTTTCAGGGCTTCATCACGTGGTATTTTATCACCGAAATTATCGTAAAGCGGATGGGGAGAATATATTTTGGGTTTGCCTTTTTTCTCAAATAGCTCAAGGTCCTTAAGAACTGATTTACTTAGAGTAACAAATCCATCGCTTCGCTTTACGTAATAGGAAGTAAGCCATTTGTCGCCGGGTCTCTTTTCATGCGGAATGATATTATCTGCAATAGTAACAACCCGGGTTTTTTTATTTTTTCTAACAATACCTGCAATGGTTCCAAGACATGGAGCCATAAAAGGCAGCCAATAGCGGATTACGAGCACATCAGCATTTTCTTTTCTTATTTGCCTGCCTGTTAGCCACCAGTTCAACGGATTGATACTGTTAACCTTTACCTTTATAGTCAGATTTTCAGGTGCCGGTCTGATAGCATACTGGGTTTTACCCGGAAAGAGAAAACCAGGATACTGCAGGGAAAAAGTATAAATGATCACTTCATGTCCTTCTGCAATAAATTCTTCAGCAAGTCGCTCATTAAATGTTGACAAACCGCCGGCGCGTAAAGGGTAGGCGGAACCTAATATGATGATCTTTGCCAATTTTCCTCCGTAGTTTTTTCAATTAAATATTTATTACGGTCAGGACCGTTACGTGAAATAAGCTCACCCAAAAATCCGGCCATAAACAACTGAGTACCCAGAATCATAGCAAGCAACCCAAAGAAAAATAAAGGACGTTCAGTCATTCGGTATTCCATCCAGAAAAACTTTGCATATGTCAGGTAAACTGCAATTACAAACCCCGCTAAAAACAACAGAGTACCAAAAAAACCAAAAATATGCATGGGCTTTCTACCCCAACGTGTAACAAAAATAATAGACATAAGGTCAAGGAAACCGTTAATGAAACGTTCCAGACCAAACTTGGTGTTGCCATATTTTCTTTTACGATGCGAAACAATCTTTTCACCGATTTTATGAAATCCTGCCCATCGGGCCATTACAGGTATGTATCGATGCATTTCACCATATACTTCTATCGATTTTATCACGCGGTTTTTGTACGCCTTTAATCCACAGTTAAAATCATGCAGCTTTATTCCTGTGGCAATACGTGTAGCCCAGTTATAAATTTTCGTGGGAAGGGTTTTTGATACCGGATCGTGACGCTTTTTTTTCCAACCACTGACCAGATCATAGTTTTCCTTCATGATCATATCATATAACTCCGGGATTTCATCTGGACTATCCTGCAAATCAGCATCCATGGTAATAACCACGTTTCCTTTTGCATGGTAAAAGCCTTCATTCAATGCTGCCGACTTTCCATAATTTCTTCTGAATTTTACCCCCTTAACAAAAGGATACTGTGCCTTAAGCTGCTCAACTACAGCCCATGAGTTATCATTACTACCGTCATCAATGAAGATAAGCTCACTCTCGTAACGATCTTTCACCACCTTCCATATCCATTCGGTGAGCTCAGAGAGCGATTCTTCTTCATTATAAAGGGGAACTACAACTGATAAATCCATGCGTTTTGCATCTTTTACTTGAATGGGCAAATTTACAAAAATTACGAAGTATAGTGCATGAATTGAAATCTTATAAATCAATCTTTTGCAATTAATCCATAATAATGCAATTCTTGATAAACAATGCGTCGAAAACTTTGGTTGTTCTTAATTAATAAAATATTCTAACTTTTAAATCCAATATGCATTAACCGGGAAATAATTGGTAACATTGCAGGATTTTTAAAACCTGGTTATTCTTAATTTGCATGCGTGATCTGACACAGGGCCCCGAGGGAAAACAAATTCTGATTTTTGCAATGCCTATGCTTATAGGTAATGTATTTCAGCAATTGTATTATATAGTTGATACCCTTATTATTGGTCACTACCTGGGTACCGAAGCCCTTGCTGCAGCAGGAGCGTCCTTTCCTGTGATCTTTGTTTTAATAAGTTTAATGATAGGAATTACCACTGGAATCAATGTGGTGATCAGCCAATACTTCGGAAACAAGAATTACAAAATGGTTAAAAACGCCATTGATACTGCCTTTATCTTTTTATTTATTTCTTCTATCGGATTATCTATATTAGGTCTGTTGTTCAGTGAACAGATCTTCAGATTGATCGGGCTGCCGGAAGAACTCCTTGAAATGGCAATGCTGTATTTCAATGTATATGTGGCCGGTTTAATTTTCATGTCGGGATACAACGGAACCAGTGCTATCCTCAGGGGTATGGGTGATTCCAAAACACCACTTTATTTTCTCATCATTTCCACTTTCCTTAATATCGGCTTCGATATTCTGTTTGTGGCAGTTTTTGAATGGGGTATTGCTGGTATTTCATTTGCCACAGTTCTGGCACAGGCTATTGCTTTTGGTTTGTCGGTTTTATATCTTAACCGGTATCATCCGCTCATTAAGTTCTCATTTCAGGGTCTTACTTTTGATAATTATGTGTTCAGACAAAGCTTACGAATAGGCATTCCAACCGGGCTGCAGCATACCTTCGTTTCGTTGGGCATGGCTGCCCTGATGACCATCGTAAATATGTTTGGCACACCCACTATAGC
>JBHEOF010000092.1:0-423 GCA_046261715.1 Bacteroidales bacterium | reverse complement strand
TTTGCCCGCCATGAACTTTGGTTTGGCTCTTTCAACATTTGTGGGCCAAAACATAGGTGCCAATAAAGTTGAGCGTGTACGCAAGGGACTTATTTCCACATTATGGATGACATCTTCTTTTTCTCTGCTCGTTACAATTGTTGCATGGCTTTATGGAAAAACACTGATGGGATTTTTTACGGATGATACAGAGGTAATCAATATCGGATATGACTACCTGGTGATTGTGAGTTCTTTTTACATAGTATTCGGTGCCATGTTTGTGATGCACGGAACTCTCCGGGGGGCAGGTGATACACTTATACCCATGTTTATCACCTTATTTTCACTATGGGTTTTAAGGGTACCCATTTCATATTTCCTTTCGCAACAATTGGGTGAAACAGGCATTTGGTGGGGAATACCAATTGCATGGGTATTTGG
>JBHEOF010000091.1:0-9514 GCA_046261715.1 Bacteroidales bacterium | reverse complement strand
GAATTATACCCTTGGGAATTCAATCAGGCAAATTTTCGGCCGAAGAAATAGCTTCGGTTTATATTTACCGGCCTAACAAAAAAAAGGATCTGGTAATTGAAATTTCTTTTACACCTGAAGAAAAATTAACAGAAACCCATTCTGGTGATGACCAACCTTCAAGGCCCCCATTTGAGCTGGCATCGAACAATACTATTTATGTTCTTGATGGGGAAATTGTGGAATATGATTTGATCAGAAACCTTTCGCCACAAAAAATTAAAGCGGTAAACGTACTCAAAGGAGATGCAGCTATTGAAAAATATCCTGAAGAAATGAAAAACAAAGAGAGTGTAATTGAAATTGAAACTCATTAGTAATAATTATTGTATTACTGAATCCACAAAATTCACATAGGTCTTTCAGAAATCATTGAAATACGGATACATGAGCTGCTTGAATTATCAGTGATCACGGCTTTGTCATAAAATTTGAGCAGATTCTTTTAATCACAAATTATTTTCTTTTTAAACTAATCAGGTAGGACAGTTTAACACCCAGAAACTGGTTTTGTGTGGCCTGTAATCCCCGGGCATTATTCCCGGAAAATAAATTGCTCATCCCCTGGCTGAATCTGAAGTCAAGCTGAATATTACCAAACCGGGTAAGCCTGGCTATTCCGATTCCAAAGGTAAGATCCAGTGCAAGTTTATTATCTATTGCAGTATTATAATAATCCTTCGTCATTTTTTTACTGCTGATATACGGCATTGTTTCCTTTTCTGAAATAAGATAAGATAATGTGGGTCCGCCAATGATAAAAAACCGGGTATTTTTTTCTCCGATATCAAAATGTGATAAGAAAGGCAGCTCGATGTAATTTATTCGTCGGCTGTAGAGATTCATTGAATCGGGTTGTTCATCCCAACCCCGTTGGGTAAGATTGAGTTCAAGCTGTATCCCTCTGTTGGGTTCAGAATAGTATACAAAAACCAACCCCCCGTTATACCCTGAAACAAAAGAATAATCGGTAGAAACTGCCAGTATTCCTTCAATTGTAAGATCGGCATTCATCCTTGATACACCCATTCCGTAATTTATCCCAACATAAAACTGATCATTGGAATTCTTCTGGGCTGTTACCTGAAAGCAGAAAGAAATAAAAAGCAGTGCAAATATTTTCTTCATTATTGGTATTTCCTGATAATTGATAGATCTCTGATCAAAACCGGTATTGAAATCCGGCACGTATTACCTGGGTTTCATAATAATCAACTGCACGAACAGTAAATTCGGTACCATCCAGATCATACTTTCTTAACATAGTATTAAATATATCGGTGGCATTGATAAATACTTCTCCTTTACCTGCAAGAACAGCTTTTGATACACCCACATCAACAGAATACCTTTCATATACTTTGCCTTGCGGAATGATATCAGGTGCAAAATACACACCGGAAATCTGCACTTTAAAATCATTTCCGGGATTAATATCAGCATTCAGACGGGCATTTCCGGTCCATGTTGACTGTTCAGATTGTGAGAAAGTAATATCAGAAGGATATGCATTTGAAATGGTAAATGCATCTATCCGGTTTAGATAATAATTGATATTGGCATCAAGTTTAAAAGCACCGCCAAACTGCCGGGCAACAACCAATTCCATACCTGAATTATATGCTCTGCCGGCATTCTGATCAACATACGCAAAACGGTTGGTTTCGGGTATGTTTGTAATTATTCTTGTTAGAACATTGTCAATTATACGATGATAAGCGGCACCAAAAAGATAACCATTATCCCATGACTGTCTGTAGCCCAATTCCATGGAATTTGTGAACTGAGGCACCAGGCCGGGATTTCCCATGCTCAATATCTCTGGATCAGCATATGTAGGGAAAACACGAAGATTTTTTTCTTCCGGGCGGTCTACCCTGCGGTTGTAAAATGCACTGATTCGTTTGCCTTCACCAATTATCCATGTTGCCCGCACATTTGGAAACAAACCCAGGTAATCGAAACCATCACTCTCGTATACAGCATGATCGGGATCTACCAGATAATCAACCCGTGCGTACTCTGCCCTGAGTCCTGCTTCAAGCTCCAGGGCCGGCAGTTCATAAATATAATTTCCATACACTGCCGAGATATAATCTCTGTATTCGGCACTGCCATCCAATATCGTATCAAGTATTGAATTGATGCCGGGTGTAAAGGTTATGAAATTAGGAAAAATGCGTGCTCTTTGTTTTGTGCCTATTTCCAGGCGACCCGAGCGCAAAGGCCTTTGATAATCAATCGTAAGATCAAAAATATTTTCGTCGGCAATTAAAGCAGTGGTATCGGTACCCAGGGTTTCCGGGTCAAACCTTGTGTCAGTAAAATAAAATACTTCGTCTTTGCGCCGGAAAGAATAATTAAAAGAAGAAGTAAGTTCATGACCGGGTTCATCAAACAAATGCTTATGTGTAAGAGTGAGAAACAAGGTTTGATTGATTTCTTCTTCATAATATTGCCAAAGCCGCATATAAGCGTTTGTATTGTTATTAAAAAAGGGCAGATCACCCAGATCGGTATAGGCTCTGTAATTGAAAAGAGCAGAAAAAGTAAACAGATTTGATGGATCCAGCTCATAATCAAGCCCGCCCCTTATATTGTAGATGGGTTGTGTACGATTCTCAAGCCATTGCTGCTCAACAGGCACATCGTTGTCATATTCGCGGATAAAAAACTCATTTTTCATCATTTGCCGGTGATAAAGTAAATCGCCCTGGGCAAAGAAATTCAGCTTATTCTTCCTGTAATTGATGCTAAGATTCGGATTGATTTTCGGAGTGAACCGGTACTGATCGCGTATACCCTGAAGATTGGCCTGTTTTTCTGTAAGATTTCCCACTCCCATGGTAAAACCGGCCCTGCCATTCCAGCCGGAACGTTGTTCTTTTTTAAAAATAATATTGACCACTCCGGCCATACCGCTGGCATCGAATTTCGCAGAAGGATTATTGATGATTTCAATACGATCAACGGCAGATGCAGGGATGTTTTCAAGACCCGACTGCGACCCCATTCCTGTTATGGCAGTTTGTTTTCCATCTACCAAAACAGAAACTTTATCACTTCCTCTTAAAAAAATCTTCCCTTCCTGATCTACGGTGATCCCCGGAAGACTTCGCATAGCCTGCGCCACAGAACCACCGGCCTGTGTAATATTATCTTCAATGGAATATACTTTCCGATCCATTGACGATAACACTTCTTCTCTGAGCCCTGTTACAGTTACCCCCTCCAGGGTAGTACTGCCTGCCGACATAGTAATATTTCCAAGGTTTAGAAATTCGTTTAACCGTCCCACATGAAAAGGTAATGAGGTATCTTCAAAACCCAGAAAACTGGCTGTAAGAATATAATCACCGCTTTTAATGCCTTTTATTACGAAAAGACCGTTATCATTGGATACTGATCCGGCAACAAAAGCACTGTCAGCAGATTGTAAAACTACCACATTTGCATAAGGTAGCGGTTCGCGTGTATCGCGTGTAAGGAGAGTTCCTGAAACTGTAGCTTCAAATGTTTGTGAAATTCCTGAAAATGAAATAATTAAAAAACCAAATATAATAAGTAACTTTTTCATAAATTGTTGCTTTTTTGTATAAAGAAACTTCAAAATTAATAAATAAAGAAACCTGATATATTAAAAAACAGGATATTTAGAGTCTTTTGTAAATTTTTAAAGCTAAGATTTATAAAATATTAAATCGAATTGTAAAAATAGTATCTGATTTTTTCAATGGAAGGTAGGTTTGATTGGGCGTTACTGAAGAATTAACAGACCCAAATGATATTTTCCAGCTTTTATCAAACAAAAGATGTAAGAAGCATAAAACTGTTCCCGGATTTATTTCAACCTCACCCTCATCAACAAATCGGATGTGGTCATGTATAAATACTTTTGGTCGGTATCAAAAGCACAATTGGCAGTGGATTTCCCGGTTTTAATGGCAGCAAGGTGTTTTCCTTCCGGACTTATAACATGCACTCCGCCGGGCCCGGTTGCAAAAATAATCCCGCTTTTATGAACTTTTAATCCATCGGGTAATCCATTGGCATTTTCTGCAAGCGCCAGAAAATCAAATAATACTTTTCCGTTTTCAAGTGATCCGTCTGTGGTGATCTCATAACTGTATAAGACCGGATTATCCGGATCAGATTGATTGATATACAAGGTTTTCTCATCCGGGGATAATGCAATTCCATTTGGCCAGCTCAGGCTGTCAAGAAGTAAAGTAACATCTTTACCGGAACTCACCTTAAACACTCCGTTTATTCCAATTTCTCCTGTTTTATTATCCGTTTGACCATAAGGAGGATCTGTAAAATAAATATTGCCTGCATCATCCATGACCAGGTCGTTGGGACTGTTAAATTTCTTTCCTTCATATGTATCAGCAATAGTGGTAAATTGCACCTGAGGGTTTTTTAAATCAGCTTCTAACCGGGCAATACGCCTGTCGCCATGCTGACACACCAATAATTTGTTTTCCTGATCAAGAATTAATCCATTAGGGCCTTTGTCAGAATCTCTGTTTTCTTCACCGGTATGGCCGGCAGCTTCAAGGAAAATACCAAGGCTGTCCTTTTCACTCCATTTGTATATTTTATTTGCAGGCACATCGGAAAATATAACAGCCTGTAATTCATCAACCCAAAGTGGACCCTCGCTCCACCAGAATCCTTTTGCCAGTATTTCAAAAGTGGCATTGGTGTCAACCATTGTAAGAGCAGTTGAATCATATACTTCAATTTTTAACTGCTCTGTAAAAGAATCCCTGTCATCATTTTCAGATGAGTCTGCTGTATTGTTACTACTGCATGAAATAAATAGTAAAGCTGAAAAAGCAACGAAAAAAAACAATCGATTTTTCATAATCGTAAATTGTTTGAATGTGAAAAGTAAATGATTATTAAGATTAAATATAAATGCCCGTTACCATGCGTATGCGGTTGGGGCTTCGCCACCGGGGCCGGGGAATATTTCATCCAGTTTTTTGAGTACTTCACCATCCAGTTGAATACTTGCAGCCCGCACAGCACTTTCGAGTTGCTCAATGGTTCGTGGTCCTATAATGGGCGCTGTAACTACCGGATTATGAAGCAACCATGCCAATGCGACCTCCCCGGGCGGGTGTCCGATTTTTTTACACAGCTTTTCATATTTCTCAAGTTGACTGCGTTTTTTTTCAATCTGCTCGGCCTGGTTTTTATCCTTACGCCTTACACCCTTGCTTTTTTCAAGTGCTCCGCCTAAAAGTCCACCTGCCAGCGGACTCCAGGGAATGAGTCCTAATCCATAATGCCTGCAGGCCGGAATAACTTCAAGCTCAAGCATCCGGTTATCGAGATTGTATATACTCTGCTCGCTCACTAAACCCATAAAACCACGTTTGGAAGCTTCCTGGCAGGCAGTAGCAATATCCCACCCTGCAAAATTACTTGAACCTACATACACTACTTTTCCTTGTTTAATAAGTGTATCAAAACTTTGCCATGTTTCATCCCAGGGGCAATCATGGTCAATATGGTGCATCTGATATAAATCAATCCAATCAGTTTGCAATCGCTTCAAGCTACCTTCACAATGTTTCCGGATTTTATATGCACTCAGGCTTCGCCCATCGCTGTTTACCTCAGGTAGATTTTCTTTGCGATCCACAGGATTGTAGACTTTTGTTGCCAAAACAACAGCATCCCGTCGTCCGCCGCCCTGTGCAAACCATCGACCGATAATTTCTTCCGTATATCCATGTTCTTCAGACCATCCATAAACATCAGCAGTATCGAAAAAATTGATACCCAATTCAAGGGCGCGATCCATGATTTTGAAGCTGTCTTCTTCATTCGTGTGCCATCCAAAGTTCATTGTACCCAGACAAATATTACTGACAAGAACTCCGTGCTTTCCCAATCTTTTATGTTTTACTGACATAATATTACCTCCTTAATTTTATTTTTATATCTACTGTAACGAATTTTTTAAATTTCTCATAAATGTAAGCATACTAATTTAGAATGTAAATATTGCATTACATATCAAACCAGAATATTTTGATTATGAAAAATTTATTACGGAATTATTTGCAACCGAACCATTGTTGAAATGTTTCACCACTGAACATTTCCTGTAAGTTTTATATCTCTTGAAGAGTTACCCACCTGTATCTCATACCTGCCGGATTCTAACACCCATTTAAGTTCACCGGGATGATAAAATTTAAAAGCAGCATCTTCAAGTTCAATATTTACCGCAGCAGAAGCTCCCGGATCAAGATGTACTTTTTCAAAGCCTTTTAATTCACGGATGGGCCTGTCGACAGAAGGTTGTTTCGGGTGAACATAAACCTGAACAACTTCAGCACCTTCTCTGTCGCCGGTATTGGTAACGATGCATTGCACAACAACTTTATTATCCTTTTTTGTCAGTTTCAGATCAGTAAATGAAAATGTAGTGTAAGAAAGTCCAAAACCGAAAGGAAATACCACTTCTTTATTATGGGTGTCGAAATAGCGGTAGCCTGCGTAAATATCTTCGGCATATTTTACCGTTTTATTACCCGGAAACTCGCCAATGGAATGTGAAGGATATTCTTCATGAGAATTGGCAAAAGTCATGGGTAGTTTTCCGGAAGGGTTTACTTCTCCGAAAAGTATCTCTGCTATAGCTTTGCCTCCCTCCATACCGGGATACCATGCATGAAGGTAGGCGCGGGAGCCGGGTAACCAGTTGTTCATCTCCACATTGCTGCCACCCATCAGTACGATGGCTGTTTTGTCATTAACGCTGTTGATTTGCCTGATGAGCTCTTCCTGGCCGAAAATCAGCTTCAGATTCAGTTTATCGCGGGCTTCAGCATCGTAGGTGCCTTCGCCCCAGGGCATTCCTTCATGGCCGTGTATCCATCCACCTACAAAAATAACGGCATCAGCCTTTTCTGCAAGGGCCACAGCGGCCTGCATAAGCTTTTTGTTGGCCGTACGGGCCAGCTCAACATCACGTCGGTTTTCTCTGGACTGAGAAGCCGCATCTCCGGATACTTCCATAAAAAGACTTTCATCGTAGTAAGGTTCGTACCCTTCGGCATATAAAACTTCCACATCATCACCAACAAGATTTTGAATCCCTTCCAGAGGTGTTATTTCATAAAGTGCTCTGACCTGTGAACTGCCGCCCCCCTCTACAAAATGCCTGGTAGCATTGTGGCCAATTACAGCAAGGGTTTTTATTTCCTTTTTATTCAGAGGCAGCAGACCGTCGTTTTTGAGCAGCACAATGCCTTCACGTGCTACCTCCAGTGCAATTTTTTGGTGTTCTTCAACATTTCTTTTGCCCGGGCCATGGTCGCTCATTACAGTAGTTCTGTGCATCAGGCGTAAAACGCGCTGTACCTTATCATCCACATAGCTTTCATCGATCTCACCACTCTCTGTCATTTCTTTGGCCGGCTGTGCCAGATAAAATTCATCATATTCAGGATTGTTGAAATCCCGGAGCAACTCGGTACCCATTTCTATATCGGTGCCATAAAGCAGGGCTTCGCGGGTATCTTTCACTGAAGCCCAGTCGCTTACTACCACACCATCAAAGCCCCACTCGCCTTTTAAAACAACATTATTAAGGTATTCGTGGTGCGTGGCATACTGCCCGTTGATCTTGTTGTATGCTCCCATTATGCTCCATGCACCGCCATCCTGCACCACAGCCCTGAAACCGGGGAAATATATTTCGTGCAGTGCACGTTTGCTGACTATTACATCTATATTATGCCTGTCGGTTTCCTGGTTGTTGGCTGCATAATGTTTGGGACAAGCCGCCACTCCCTGCTCCTGCAAACCTTTTACATATCCAACGGCCATAACTCCGGTGAGGAATGGATCTTCACTGAGGTACTCGAAATTTCGCCCGTTTAAAGGGCTGCGAATAATGTTGACACCCGGACCAAGCAAAACATTTTTGCCTCTCTCTTTGGCTTCATTGCCCAATACTTCGCCATATAAATATCCCAGATCTTTGTTCCAGGTTGAGGCCAGGCAAATTCCAACAGGAAGGTAAGTGGCTTCGTCGTCGGCATCTTCCAGGGCATGCCAGCCGCGGCCATGTTCATGACGCACACCATGCGGGCCGTCAGAAAAAACAAGTTCGGGTATGCCAAGCCTGGGTACTCCGCCGGACGTAAAGGATGAACTGGCATGGACAAGGTTTAATTTTTCATCAAGTGTCATAAGATTAATTAAAGAGTCAAGTTTTTCTTCGGATACTTCTGTGGGGGTTTTATCCCCGCCGACTTTTTCACGGTTCGATTGGCATGAAATGAATAATACAGTGATAGCAAAAACGGCAGAAAGAAATGATCTGTATTTCATAATTGTCAATTATAGTGGTTTATATTTAATTTTTTAAAGAAATTCGTTTTTACCAAACCGGGCTCTTTTATACAGCTGGAATAATTCCAAACAAAATTTTTGTAAAATGGTCTATTGCAAAAGCGCCAACAGTTTAGATCAACAAATATATGGTACTTTTTTAATTTACATTGATTTTGTGGAAGTTTTGTTGCGGGGATTGCTGGATTTGCAAATATTAATCAACAAAAACATAATGAGAACCATCGCGTATCCTTGTAGAGACGAACCTGTCCGGCGCGTCTCTTTTACTACAACGGCAACAGCTGTAAAGACGCGCCTGCCCAAAGCATCTCTTTCATGAAGATACACTGGGAATTATTAAGATGAGATGCGCTACGAAGGGGCGTTTGCACAAATTGCCTGGGGAGACGCGCCGCGAAGGCGCGTCTGTACAGATTGCATCGGTATTGATAATATGAGACGCGCCGGGTAGGCGCGTCTTTACAAGGGCTCACTGCTGGAAATATCTATCGCTGCTCCAATTCAGGGGATTATCGCTGATATATTGAGTGATTTTTTCATAGGATTCTTCACTTCTGACAATATGATCATGAAAACGTTCATGCCAGCCAGGCCAGAATAGCGATTTATTATTGGCGTGTTTGGTGATTCGACCTTTAAAATGATTTAACAACGAGGAAAGGGAGTCTTTTAACAGCGGCCCGAACCTGTTACTCTCTTTATGGTCGGTATTGTTTGTTAAATAAACCAGAAGGTGCACATGGTTGGGCATAACCACATGATTGATAACTTTCACATTTTCCTTGTTCTTATTTATTCCATCTATTGAATTATTTGCAAACAGACCCAGCTCACTCAGCTCCATTTTACCATTCACTATTGCCCCAAATGCAGGAATCATATTGTGTGTGCAAATCGTTGCAAAATAACATGCCCTGTTACGATAATCCCATCCTGAAAGCCTGGCCGGGGCAACCCTGTATTTCCCCTGAAAATAATCCTTTCTGCTTTTATTCTCTTTCATAATTGGCCTGATTTTCCTTTTAAATTTACAAAATTTGCAAACACTAATCAACAAAAATATGATGGGTATCATCGCATATCCCTGTAA
>JBHEOF010000090.1:0-9717 GCA_046261715.1 Bacteroidales bacterium | reverse complement strand
CCATTGATTTTTCACAAGTGGATTATTGTTCATACTTAAATGATGAAAGTTTTGAGAATTATTCGCGGGTTTTTCTGATGGAATCTCCCCTTCGTGTGTTTTTAAATATATGGCCGCCACAGCATTTACTACCCGTACATCAGCATAATAATTTCTGGGGGTATATAGCTGTATTGAAGGGACTTCTCACCGAAACTTCTTTTGTTTTTGAAGAAGAAGATAAACGGCTTTCATGCCACCCTCCGAAAAATTTCAGAAAAGGAGAGGTGATCTTTGAACCGCTGAATGGCATTCATCATATTCAAAATCCTTCTCCATCCAAGCCTTTGGTTACAGCTCATTTTTATTATCCATCCATCATGAGTTATGATGGCGTAAGAATTTTTGATATTAAAAAGAAAAAAATGGCCTGGATGAACGAAAAAGCACCAGGTGTTTCGTGGAAACATCCTAAAGATCATTATTCCAGAATAGAAAGGAATGCTTTTTCCGTAGTGAATTTATGGTAAAACGAATTACATCTTAAAAATAAAATACCGGAGACAAGAATTATATCTTTCTCCGGTATTTTATTATCAGGGGATAGTAAAAATTTTTTGATCAAAGATTGGCAATAATAAGTTCTTCGAGTTCATCAACTGAAAAGTTCCTTGCAATGATATTGCCTTCACGGTCAATGAGCACTGCATGCGGAATTTCCGAAACATTATACAGGGTTACCACCGGTGAGTTCATAAACCGGAGATCACTTACCTGATGCCACGTAATATTATCCTTTTCTATGGCATCTATCCACTGCTCACGGGTGCGGTCAAGTGATATTCCATAAATTTCAAAACCTTTCTGGTGGTATTTTTCATAGAGCTCACCCAGTTTTACATTTGCTTTCCGGCAAGGGGGACACCAGGCTGCCCAGAAATCAATCAGAACCACATTGCCTTTAAGTGATGACAAAGAAACCGGGTTTCCCTGCGGATCAGGTAAAACAATTTCGGGAGCAGGATTTCCTTCTGCAAGATTTTCTTCATTTTCAAGGCGCTGCTCTTCTTTTCTTTTATGGTCATGAACGCGTTTCTTCAGATCAATCACATGCTTGTTGCTGGGATACACATCGCACAGTGAGTTGCTCAGCTTTTCAAAGTATTCAAAATGATCATTCTCATTTAATAAAATATGATCTTCAAAGTATTGATATAAGGCAAGAACAGATGCCAGGGATGTAAGATTATTTTCTATGGTGTTAATAACATATTCTCTTTGCCGGTTTTTTATATTCCTGTATTCGGCCCTGAGTTCTTCGCGAATTTCAGGAAACTCAGGTTTGCCCCGATGTTCTCTGTATATTTTTCTGAGCGAATCGGCTTTGATCATCCCTTTGGCTTTTTCCTGATTCAGGTTGTGTAAAATCTGTGAACCCGGTGATCCGCTTACTGAATATGTAGAAGGTATATCTTCAAAATCTGCGATGATTTCTATTTCTTCACCCGGTTCCGTTGAAAGGGTTATAAAATTAGCAGCATTTACTGTTATTCTGTAAAAACCGGCCTCATCAATGTCGATGCTGTATCTAAAGGAACCTTCATGATCGGTAAAAACTGTATCAACCGGAATTAACTCAGAAGGAGTTAATTCTTCCAGTATAAACATGGTATCTGCTGCGTTGCTGAATTGACCGGATATCACCAATCCTTTCTCGGATGTATTGGTTTTTGGTTCACAGCCCATCCAGATCAAAGCCATAACAGCAGGTACAATATATTTGCTTGTTTTATTCATCGGGAGTTAATTAAACAGTTGCAAAGATAAACCATAACAACCGCAGGCGTTTTTCATTTAAGAATTTTTAACCCCGAACATATGTTTTTTTAAGGGAAATATCTGTTTTTCAGGGATTTGTTAAAACATCACAAAGCTCTTGTCTTTTTCTGACTGCCCAGTAACAGATGTGCTATCATAATGATTAATACTGAAAAGGCAGTACTGAGGATGGTTCTGAGGAAAGTTTCTCCAAATCCTGAGAATCGGAAAACTTCAAGCAAGAACAGAGAAAAGTGATGAATGAAGATCATGATCAGCGAATAAATGAATACCCATCCTGCTCCCATCACATTTATACGTGGTTCAACCTCGGGCTCAAATTCCGATTTTATGGTAATACTGCTGATTACCCATGGGCGAAGGAATGCCATTAATACAGTTGCCGCAGCGTGCATACCCAGTGAATCGGAAAACATATCAATAATCAGTCCGGTAAAAAATGCCGTTAGCAACAGGGTATATCCTTTGGTGTTAAAAGGCAGCAAAAGAATAAACATGGGGTACAGGTAAGGGGTTATATAACCACTGAAACGAATCTGATTAAGAATCAGAACCTGGATACCGACAATGATCAGGAATCGTGAAATATGTCTGATTTCTTTTAAATCCATGTGTTTCTTTTGATTTGCACTTTTACAAAGGGTTAACGGGTTTCTACTTCCTCCAGTTCTTCCCGGAATATATGCTGAACAATTTGCACAAATTGCAAGTTGTTGAAATCCATAAACAGTTCAACTGATATAGTATAAAAATTATCTCCCCTTCGTATTTCAAATTCATCAATTACGCCAATGGGAATACCTTCAGGAAATAATTGTGAAAAACCACTGGTAATAATAGTATCTCCCTTTTCCAGTTGCACGTGGGGAGGTATATACAACATGCTTACATTGCGGTAATCAAAACCTTCCCAGATTATGGTACCCAGGTGATTATTTTTTTCAATTTTAGCACTGATCTGCATATCGGAATGCAGCAATGATATGATTGATGAGAAGTTGGGTGATACATCTTTAACAATACCCACTATTCCCATGGGGCCGATTACACCCATATCAGGCTTAATACCCTGTAGCCGACCTTTATCGATAGTGATATGATTGTTTCTGTTTCTTACAGAGTTGTTTATGATGCGGGCATTTATATATCTGAATTGTCGCTGGTGCAAAGTATCGCGAAAAGTAAAAATATTCTGATCCGTTTTCAGATAATTACCCGGTATCTGATTCCTGAGCTGTGTATTCTCTTCCAGCAATTGCTCGTTTACTGCTTTAAGCGAGAAGTATTGCGTAATATTTTCCCTGGTATTGTAAATATTACCAGCAATAAAATTGGAAGAGTTAATGAAAAATGATCGGTGATACGTATTGTTTTGCACAATCAGCATTACAGAAATAACCTGAAGCAGGGCAAACAGGAAAAAGAAATAATGCCTTGTTATGAAATTGATTAAATTGCGCATATAAAATACTTTCCCGGGTTATACAGAATGGTCCGGCAAATCGTTTATTCCTGAAATATTATTTTATCAGGAACGGGAATTTATCAAAATTCTTGAGTGCAATGCCTGTGCCTCTTGCCACAGCTCTCAACGGATCTTCTGCCACGTGCACCGGAAGACGTGTTTTCGCCGAAATACGCTTGTCAAGTCCTCTTAACAATGATCCGCCGCCGGCCATGTAAATACCGGTACGGTAAATGTCAGCTGCCAGTTCAGGTGGTGTCATTTCAAGGGCATTCAATACTGCTGCTTCAATTTTGGTGATGGATTTGTCAAGGCACTGTGCAATTTCGGTATAACTTACAATGATCTCTTTGGGAATGCCTGTCATCATATCGCGTCCGTGCACGGCAATATCAGAAGGGGGATTCTCCAGTTCTGTGGTGGCTGATCCCACTTCAATTTTTATACGCTCAGATGTACGCTCACCTATCAGTATGTTATGTTGCTTGCGCATGTACTCCTCAATATCGTAGTTAAAATCATCACCGGCAATGCGGATAGATTTATTACAAACAATGCCACCCAGGGCTACCACGGCAATTTCGCTTGTACCGCCACCGATATCAATAACAATATTTCCTGTGGGTTCAAGCACATCAATACCAATACCTATTGCAGCAGCCATAGGTTCATGAATGAGTCGAACTTCTTTTGCTCCGGCCTGCTCGCAGGAGTCTCTTACCGCCCTTTCCTCAACCTCGGTAATGCCTGAAGGAATACAAATTACCATTTTCAATGAAGGTGGAAAGAATGGTTTCTTGGTATCCGTCATCTTTATCATTGCCCTGATCATTGCTTCGGCAGCCTGAAAATCGGCAATAACTCCGTCGCGCAAGGGACGAAGGGTTTTAATATTTTCATGGGTTTTGCCATGCATCATCATAGCTTTGCGACCCACAGCAATAATCTTGTTTGTGGCTCTTTCTATTGCTACAATAGATGGTTCTTCCACAACAACCTTGTCGTTATGAATAATAATGGTGTTTGCGGTACCCAGGTCAATGGCAATCTCTTTGGTTAAAAAGGAAAATAGGCCCATATGGTGTTTTAGTTTAGAATTTAGCGAAAAAGTTTATAGTTCTTGGTTTTTACTTTTGGTTTTTATCTTTCAGTTTAATGCTTAAAATGTCTTACGCCTGTCATGACCATGATCATGTTATTTTCATTGCAATAATCAATACTGTCTTTATCCCTTACCGAGCCACCGGGTTGTATTACGGCTTTTATCCCCTCTTTTTGCGCAATCTCAACTGAATCGGCAAACGGGAAAAAGGCATCGGAAGCCATCACTGCATTTTTCAGTTCATGGCCAAATTCATGCGCTTTGGCAATGGCCTGTTTTAATGCATCAACTCTTGATGTTTGCCCGGTACCGGCTGCAATAAGTTGTTTATTGCGGGCCAGTACTATGGCATTTGATTTTGTGTGCTTTACCAGCTTATTGGCAAATACAAGATCTTGTGTAAACATCTCATCCGGATGATCATGGGTTGCTACCTCCCATTTATCAGGCTGTGTGTCAGCCAAATTGGGCGATTGTGCCAAAACCCCATTCAATACAGAGCGAAAATTCAGTTCTTTTTTGGGTAATTCTTTAATTTTCAGTATAATTCTGTTCTTCTTCCTTTTCAGTATCTCCAGGGCTTCGGCAGTATAATCCGGAGCAATAATTACTTCAAAGAACAATTCATTAATATCATACGCATAATCCTGCTCAATGTTACGGTTGGCAATCAATATTCCACCGAATGCTGAAACCGGGTCTGACGCCAGTGCGGCCTTCCATGCATCATGAATATTTTCGCGTGAAGCAACGCCGCATGCATTGGTATGTTTGATGATGGCAAAGGTGGGTTCATCAAACTCACCCATAAGGTTTATGGCCGAATCAATATCAAGAAGATTATTATATGAGATTTCTTTGCCATGAAGCTGGGAAAATACTTCATCAACGTTACCAAAAAACCGGCCATCCTGGTGGGGATTTTCGCCATAGCGAAGCCTGCGCGACTGATTGAAACTTTTGCGGAATGCAGTATCTGAATCAGGTTCAAGGTATGAATAAATAGCTGTATCGTAATGCGATGATACCGCAAAGGCTTTGGCTGCAAAATCTTTACGTTGATCAAGTGTTGTAATTGCTCCCTGATCATTCAATAATTCAAGGGCATCATTGTAATATTCTGCTGAGGGAATAATCCAGGTGTGTTTGTAATTTTTTGCCGTAGCGCGGATAAGGGAAATTCCTCCGATGTCAATCTTTTCAATAATATCCTGGTGCGAAGCATCTTTTTTAACCGTTTCTTCAAACGGGTAAAGATCAACCATTACAAGATCAATCGGGGGTATCTGAAATTTCTCCAGTTCTTCAAGATCATCTGTATTATCACGACGATAAAGGATCCCACCAAAAACCTTTGGGTGCAAGGTTTTTACCCTTCCACCAAAAACTGACGGATATTCGGTAAGTTCTTCCACGGCAACGGCATCAATACCCAGTGTTTTTATATAATCCAATGTTCCCCCGGTAGAATATATTTTTACTCCTTCATGGTGAAGTTTCAGGATTATTTCTTTTGCGGGTTCTTTATGGAAAAGACTGATCAGTGCACTTCTGATCTTCAGTGAGTTTGTATTGTTCATGGTGAAAAGCCTTAAGGGGTATTTGAAAACGCAAAAGTAATCATTATGCTTTCATTTCATAGCGTATAATACTGAAAAAAACTCTTTACCTTTG
The DNA here is from genome assembly GCA_046261715.1 of Bacteroidales bacterium. GTDB lineage: Bacteria > Bacteroidota > Bacteroidia > Bacteroidales > UBA7960 > SKVR01. The sequence goes on along the minus strand of JBHEOF010000090.1, from coordinate 3,658 downwards.
CGGCCTCAAAATAAATGTTAAAATTTTTAAATATAGTATCATGGCTTACATTAGTAAAGAGAAACTTTTTTCAAGGCGTTGGTTCTATTCCTACAGTCTTATCCTGATCGGTGCATTTATTCTTGCTGCAGGATTTGTGTTTTTTATTACACCCTATAAGCTGGTTCCGGGTGGAGTTTATGGTGTGGGTATCGTGCTCTATCACCTGCTTGGGGTACCGGTGGGTTTAACAGGTCTGGTATTTAATATTCCACTTACGATTATCGGGATAAAACTACTGGGCCCCCGGTTTGGAGTAAAAACTGTGGTGGGTTTTGTGCTTACCTCAGTATTTATTGACGGTCTTGCCTATTTCGTTGGTGATATTGCTCTTGTGGAAGATGATGCACTTTTGTCATCCATATTCGGGGGTGTTCTTCTGGGGTTTGGCCTGGGACTGATATTCAAAGCCAAAGCTTCTTCGGGCGGTACGGCCATCTTGTCGCAGATTGTAACCAAATATACCCGTATGCCGCTGGGGCAGTCCCTCATAATCATCGACTCTGTTATCGTTTTGCTGGGTCTTGTTGCCTTTGGCGACTGGAAAATCCCGCTCTACTCATGGATCGTGATCTTTATCACCGGTAAGGTGATTGATATTACCATGGAAGGTATCAGTTACGAAAAAACCATTTTCATCATCTCAGACAAATATGAAGAAATAAGCGAGAAAATTCTTAAAGACCTGCGTCGCGGAGGAACTTATATTAACGGCAAAGGAATGTACAACAATGCTGAAAAAAAGATCATTTTTGTAAATGTAAGCCGAAGAGAACTATCTATTCTTACAGAGTATATACATGAAATTGATCCCAAAGCATTTCTTACCGTTATTGAAGCAGCCGAGATCCTGGGTGAAGGATTTAAATCGATTGAAAGTAAGGTGGATATTTAGTGATCAGTTTTTCAGATCAACAGGGCCGGTATTTGAATGCCGGCTTTTTTTGTATCTGAAAGCCAGTAAAATATAAAAGATATTTAATACTATTACAGCCGAAAGCATCAGATGGATATTGTTGAAATTCAGCCCTGAATCAAGCAATGTACTATACACAACCGGACCTGCTGCTGTACTGATAACCATAATAAAAGTAAAGATACTCCGGATGGAACCCAGGCTTCTCACCCCATAGGTTTCAGCGTACAGGGCATTGGAAATGGTTGGATTGGCTCCTGCAGAAATTCCCACCAGGAACCAGAAAACAGGTGTGGCCAGCTTGTGTGTGAAAAATACCAGAACGAGCAAGCCCAGGATCATGGGGATAAGCACAAAGGGAAATACCTGTCGCGCCGAAAATCTATCGATCAGCGGCCCGGCAAAGATTGAAAAAACCAGTGAAGAGATTGCGTAGGCAGTAATGTTTAATGCCATCCATTCCAGGCTCCATCCCTTGAATTCAGCAATAAATGTCTGGTATAAGAACAATGAGGTCAAGGTAAAACCCACAATGAATACCGTGGGAGCAAAAGTGTAAAAGTCAAGGGTTTTAATGATCTCACGTTGTGGCCACGTTTTTTGCAGGGCAATATCTCTTTCCGGGGTTGAGACACGTTTCTTTTCAGGTGCTTCAACAATTTTTCCGGGGTTGAAATTTCTTAGTAATAACAACACGATCGGAATAAGCGTGATCAGGATAAAAGCGGCACTCAATAGGAATGATTCGCGCCATCCCACCGAAAGGATAAGGCTGATTATGGCAATGGGCATTACCGTTTCAGCGATGGGAAATCCCAGGTAGGCAATACTCAGAGCTTTTCCTCTTGATTTTGAGAAATACCTTCCCATGGCGGTCATGGAAGTATGAGAGAGCAGGCCCTGACCAAAAAACCGTAACATGAATATCGAGATAAAAAGCAGGATCAGGTTTGTGGCAAATCCTGCTACAAGATTTGCCGCTACAATACCGGCAATTACCAGCATGGAAAATTTCATGATGGGCATGCGGTCAATGAATTTACCGGCAAAGATGATGGTAATTCCGCTGCACAATGTGGCCGCTGCATATATGCTGCTGTAAAGGCTCTGACTGATATCAAATTCTTTGATGATCTCAGGTATGTATAGCGACAAGTTAAATGTTTGCCCGAACCCCGAATACAGCGTCAGGATGATGGCAAACAGCAGAATGTTTCTGTTGGCAAGAAAAAATCTGTAATAATTCACTTATACTACCTCCCAGGAAAAATGAAATTTGAGATCGGGAAAATTTTCCATGGCTCTTTTCAGCAGCCACTCCGACTCGGCCAGGAAAACAGGATTACCATATTTATCAGTAACCATATTTCGGTATTTCTGTTCAGTGAATTCCTGTAATTGTTTTGGATTATCGGTAGTGATCCATACCGCCTTATAAAAGTTCAGATAATCAAACCGGCATGATGCACCGTATTCGTGCAGCAAACGAAACTGGATCACTTCAAACTGCAGTTCGCCCACTGTGCCTATGATGCGTCGGTTTCCGGGCTGTTGTGTAAAAAGTTGTGCCACACCTTCATCGGTAAGCTGTTTGATGCCTTTTTGCAACTGCTTGGCTTTCATGGGATCGGTATTGACCAGCTCTTTGAATATTTCGGGTGAGAAGGTAGGAATGCCCTTGAAAATAAGCTTTTCACCTTCGGAAAGGGTATCGCCGATGCGGAAGTTTCCGGTATCGTATAAACCCACAATATCGCCCGGGTAGGCTTCATCAATTACCGATTTGTCGTTGGCCATAAAGCTGGTGGGATTACTGAATTTGAACGTTTTACCCTGCTTTACGTGCAGGTAGTTTTTATTGCGTTCAAACTTGCCCGAGCAAACCCTCAAAAAGGCGATCCTGTCGCGGTGGCGCGGATCCAGATTGGCATGTATCTTAAACACAAATCCGCTGAAGGCATTCTCATCAGGATCAACCTCCCTGATATCTGTCGGCCGGGGTGCCGGGGTGGGGGCAATATCAATAAAGGTATCCAGCAGTTCCTTCACGCCAAAATTGTTAAGCGCACTGCCAAAGAAAACCGGGGCAACTTCGCCGCTACGGTAAGAACTTTTCTCAAAAGGATCATAAACTCCCTCCACCAGTTCGGCATCTTCGCGCAGCAGACCGGCATGATCTTTAATCAGATTGTCAAGCATGGGATCATTCAGCGAATTGATCTCGGTTACTTCATCTTCCAGTTTCTGCTTATTGGGTTTAAAGAAAAATATGCGGTTGTTAATGAGATGGTACACTCCCTGGAATTGTTTTCCCATGCCAATGGGCCAGGTAATGGGGCGAACCCTGATGTCGAGCTTTTGCTCTATTTCATCCAGTATGTCGAAGGGGTTTTGCCCGTCGCGGTCCAGCTTATTGATGAAAACAATAACCGGGGTATTGCGCATACGGCACACCTTCATGAGTTTTTCGGTTTGGGTTTCCACGCCTTTGGCGCAGTCGATCACCAATATCACGCTGTCAACGGCTGTGAGCGTACGGTAGGTATCCTCGGCAAAATCCTGGTGACCCGGAGTATCGAGCAGGTTGATCTTTACCCCGCGGTATTCAAACCCCATTACCGACGTTGCCACCGAAATACCCCGCTGGCGCTCAATCTCCATGAAGTCGGATGTGGCACCCTGTTTTATCTTGTTCGATTTTAC
>JBHEOF010000009.1:49555-61381 GCA_046261715.1 Bacteroidales bacterium | reverse complement strand
ATTTTTATTATTTTAAGAAATAATTAATATTTTCTCGCCACAGTGAATAAATACCACTAAAACAGCAATTTAAAGAAGAATAATTGGTTATAAATAAAAAAACCTGCCTGAAAATTTTCAGGCAGGTTTTTTTTAAAGTCTTACACAAAGAATACAATTACCATTTAATCAGGAAATTCTCTCAAAGATTCATGCACTCCTTTATGTATTTCGTACCAGAAATCGAGTGCTGCGGTTTTGGCATTTTTATCGAATTTACCGAGCCATAATTTGAGTTCCGGACTTTTATCTCCTGCCAGCATTTTCTTTTTCAGGAAGGTGTGCACGTAATCAATATTTCTTTTACTTTCCCAGAAAATTCCGGCATTGCGGCTGTTAATGCGACTGGCAGTGAGCGATATGGAGCGCAGGAATTTTTCCTTTTGTCCGAAGAGTTTGTCAATGATATCGGGCATGATATCTTCTGCCCAGGCACGGTGAAAACGGCAGATACCGGTATTGTCGAGCATCAGCTCTTTCACCATTCTTTCTGCGTTTCGTTTTCCGAGTTCGCGGGGCGATATAAACTCTTTTCCGTAGTCGTTATAGTATTTTCCCATAATACCCATGGGGCTGAGTACACCGGGAGTCCAGTATTGATTTGGAACCATCCAGCCGTGCCGTGCAAAGGCATTGTAAACAAACCGGTTAAGTACTTCAATCCCTTTCGTACGGGCCAGGTTTCGGGCGTATTTTCTGGCTCCTTCCATGAGGTTGATACGACTGTTTTCTTTTGCAATTTCGTCCAGCAGATCCATGGCAATTTGTGCATTGTGCATGGAATCTTTTACGATGTCAAAATTTTCCAGGTCCCAGTGTGGTTTTTGTTTGATACCCAGTTCTTCAGGTTGTATGAGATCATCAGCCAGGCAATCCATGAGCCAGGCCAGCACACCACCAACCGAAATGGCATCAAAACCCAGTGAATCGGCTTTTTGATTTGTTTTCTCTGCGGCACGCTGATCAAATATTCCACAAAGAGGCCCCATGGTTTGGTAAGGTTCGTAATCTTTTTTATAATGGTTGTTGAGTTTTTTACAAACTGCAGCACAGGGTTCGCCACAGGTTTTCTGCTGTTTGGGTATGATGGTTTCCTCGTTGAATTGCTTCAGGTAATGATTCAGAATGAAATCCTTGTGCAGTTTGAGCCTTTCTTCGTCGCTCCAGTAAATACTTCTGTAATTGAATGCGATGATGTAATCCTGTATGGTGGTAAAATTCACACCAAATGTTCCGCCGGTGTTAAAAGCCGGGTCGTAGCGGTACTTTGTTGTGGTTTCCAGGTCTTTGGCTGAGAGTTTTTTCTGATAACGGTCCTGAAACCATGAATCTGCCACATTACGATCGCGAAAGTCCTCATCAATGTGTGTTCCACCATATATGATGGCTACAATGCCGTGTTGCTGAAGGAGTTTGGTGCCAAATCCACCACGTCCTGCCCAGCAATCGATATAAGTAACTTCTCCCTTGCGTATCGGAGCTGATGCAATGGCGCCAAAATCAGTGTAAAGAGATGCGGGGCCGGTTGCCAGAACCCTGGGGTCATTTTCATACCGATCGCGGAACATATCAAGAGTATGTTGCATCATTGAATATACCCCTTTACGACCTTTTTCCCAGATTTCATGAACATGAACCGGAACTATTTCCACCTCTATCTCCTCACCGTGCACCCGGTTCAGATAAATTACAGAAGGAGAAGATGCTTTACCTGTAAGGGAAACCATATTCAATCCCAGATCATCGAAAACAAGGCCTGCTCCTCCCATAGATGAAATAAAGAAACCATGCCAGCTCGGACTGAAGCCATTGAATATTAACCTGTTAGATCCCGGAAAGATGGATCCGGCCAGTAAGCCTGTACCTATATTAAGGCTGTCATATTTTTTGGCCAGATGGATACCAAGATCCACCGGACCCCAGAAATTACCAATGGGATATCTTTGGTTTTTGTAAAAACCGGTTGAAGTGTCAATCATCAGGGTTTTTAAATGGGATTGGGTCATTTCCATAGTCAGGCAAGGTTAAGGTTAAGGTTGAGATTGAGAAGTTCTTTCTCTTAATGAAAAGCTAAATTACAAAAAAACCCGCCTTTGTACTAAAGCGGGTTTTTCTGCAGAATATTTTTTTTTAATAAAACTTGTAGCGGTAATCTTCCACATCCGTACTTTTCTCAATGGCTCTGAAGGTTTCATTGGGAACACGATTGCGGAAAGCATTTTTTAGTTGTGTTTGCTGGTTGGCCAGTGTTTGAGGTTCAACGGCTTCAACCTTTTCTACTACTTCTACAAAATATACTCCGGCATTGCCTTTTACAGGTTCAGCACTTCCGCCCGGCTCCAAAGCGAAAGCACTACCAATAACTGCGGGTTCGTTTCCAAAACCCTGCAGATTGCTTTGATTAAAACGGATATTTTCAACCAGGCGGGTTTCAACACCTAATTCATTTGCAATGCTTTCAAGATTGTTGCCTTGTGCCTGGTTAAATTCATTGATGAACATTTCTGCCTTTTTCTCCTGAACTGCAATTTCTCTGATTTCATCGCGGATATCATCCAATTGGGGAATTCCCTCTTCCCGAACCTCGGTAACCCTGGCTATAACAAAACGACCATCCAGGTCAAAGATCTGTGAATGATCACTTTTTTCGGTGCGTTCGGCAAAGGCCCATTGAATAATTCCTCTTGGATTATCAATGCCGGGTATGGCGTTATCCATCGGACGGATATTATCTACAACCCTTTTTGATAATCCTTCTTCATTGGCAGCTTCATCAAAGTCTTTATTATCACGAAGCATCGAAGCAAATTCACTTGCCTGTCCGTAAACTCTCTGGTATGTTTGGTTACTGTATTCAATGTTGCGAACCAGTTGAGCAACCTGTAATTTTTTGGTGGGAACAGATTTTCCGGTTACACGAATTACATGGAATCCGAAATCAGATTCAGCCACAGTAAAGCTATTTACCGGAGTATTAATAACTGCTTCATTAAAAGGTTGAACCATGTCACCATCAGAGAACCAGCCCAGATCGCCCTGGTTGGTAAATGCGCTTGGATCATCGGAAAGCTCTGCAGCAAGCTCAGCAAATCTGCCCGGATTTCTCCTTACAACGTTAAGAAGACTGTCAGCTTTTTGTTCCGCTTCTTCTCTTGTGAGTGTAGTTTCAGGTCCTGCCGAAGCTGACATGCTATGAGCAATAAGAATGTGTGACGCGCGCATAGAGTCGGGGCGAAACTCAACATCATTGAGTTTGGTTACAACAAAAGCATTGTTTTCTTCATAGGGACCAAAAATAGCGCCCACCTCTGCATCAAAAATCTGGTCATCAATTTCAGGTGAAAGTTCTCCACGCCCAAGATAACGTGGGTTAAAGCGAACATCAGAATTGGCATTAATAAATGATTCAACGTTTTCAGTATTTTCAAGTTCTGTTTTTAGCCTTTCAGTTTCCTGCAGGATGTACTCACGATCCTGTTCAGAAGGGAAAACGGGGAAAACCACATATTCAAGATCTCTTGATTTTTCGCGTTTGAACTGGTTTTTGTGTTCATTGTAGGCATTTCGCAGATCACTATCGGTAACTGTTACCAGGCTATCGGCTATATCGGAATACCTTTTCAGGGCAACTCTTATATCGGCTGTAGCATTTTTATTCTGGTAATCAAAAGAAGCGAGTTTTTCAGGTGCGATGTAAGCTTTACTGATCAGGGTGTGATATTTGGTTTCTTTTCTTTGTTGTTTGATGAATTCTTCCAGCATGAACCATTGCTGCTGTATGGAAGGTTCCCTTTGATCAAGGGTTTGAATAAATTCAATAACCGTTTGCGGATCAAAAGAACCATCCTGGGGGTTTGAAAAACTTTGTATTATGGAAGGGTGTGGATTTCTTCCTATAACAAGATCGGTAAGCTCATCGGGTGATATTTCCAATCCCAGGGTTTCAAATTCCTTACTGAGCAGTAGTTCCCTGAGCATCTGATTCCATACCTGTTGCCTGATCTGGAATGCTTCTCTTTGATCCACATTTTGATTTCCGGTTTGCTGGCGCCAGTTTTCCAGTTGCTGGGCAACTCTGTTTTCAAATTCGGGGTACATAATTTTGCTTTTTCCCACTACACCAACCTCAAGATTTTGGGCTCCTGTGGGGCCATAACCCATAAAATCACCCAGCACAAATGCAGCCAGGGCAATACCGATAACGGCAATTAGTAATCCTGAATAACTTCTTATTTTTCCTATAACAGCCATAATGTTTATTGATTCTTTATCTGAATTTTACTTGTTTTAAATCGAACTGCAAATGTATAACAAATTTTAAAACCTTTGATTGTCAGTTTGAATAATTTATCTGGGGAAATGAATAGGGGATATTTTTGTTCAAAGATGTTCTATTATTGATCATCCAGAATTTTTAACTGCACCTGTTCAATGCGCTTTTCGCTTACCTGTATTATTTTAAATCTGTAATTTTTGATGATTATTTCCTGGTTTGGAGAAGGGATGCTTTCATAATGATTTATAATCAGACCACCCAGGGTTTCATATTCATCCGATTCGGGTAATTGCAGATTATAAATTTCATTAAGGTAATCAATCTCAAGCCGGGCTGAAAAAGCATATTCTGTTTCACTGATTTTTCTTTCAATAAAATTATCGGTATCGTATTCATCATCAATCTCTCCAAAAATTTCCTCCATAATATCTTCAATAGTAATAAGTCCTGCAGTACCACCAAACTCATCAACAACTGCAGCAATGCTTTTCCTCTGTTGTATGAAACTTTTCATGAGTTTATTAATATGCATGGTTTCGGGCACAAGCATGATTGGACGAATAATGCTTTTAATATCTTTTGGTTTTTTAAAAAAATCAAAAGCATGAACATATCCCACGATATTGTCAATACTTTTCCTATAAATTAAAATTTTTGAAAGTCCTTTTTCAGAAAACTTGTTTCGGAATACATTCAGATCTTCGTTTTCCTCCAGGGCCACGATCTCAGTTCTTGGTATCATACTTTCACGCAACCTGATCTCCGGAAATTCTATGGCATTTTTGAAAATTTGCATTTCTATGCTTTCTTCGGTATCCTGAGTATTGGTTTGGCCAAATTCCTGAAGGAAATTGTTGATATCTACACTGTCAAATGTTTTGGGTTTATCAGGAAGTTTTATGTTAAATATTTTTTCAAGGATAAACTCTGAAACTCCAAGTGTGACAAACACAATAGGATATAAAAGATAATATATAATATAAAGAGGTAACGCAAAAAATTTTAAAATTGAATTTGCATTGATACGAAATAATATCTTGGGCAGAAATTCTGCAAAAAATAATATTATTAGGGATGATATAATTGTTTGCGAAAGCAATATTATAAAATCGTTATGCAAAACAGGGGGCAGAATATGAATAAGAAAACCTTCAAGTAACACAGCAATGGCAATACCGTATATAACCAATGCAATATTGTTTCCCACGAGCATAGTTGAGATAAATCCGGAATCAGACCGGGTGAACCTTGAAATAATACCGGCTGCAATACCACCACTCTTTTTGTCTACTTCAACCTTAAGTTTATTTGAGGTAATATAAGCTATTTCCATACCGGAAAAGAAGGCAGAAAACAATAAACTTAAAATGATTATACTCCAGATATTCACTGATTTAAAAGGTTTGATTTAATGCAAAGTTAATATAAAATGATATGCAACCGGGAAAGGGTATGTTCCAGGTATGTTATTGATTTTCTCATAAAGAAATCAATTGTCATGTTATTTTCTTGATCTCACTCTTGTTATTTCATTAATCCAGCATTCTATCTGATAAATATCACCATCATTCAATCCGTACATAAAAGTAGTTTCCACATTCGGAAAATATTGTTTGTACGTGCTAATAAGTTGATCTGCCCGTTCCTGAACAGCAGGGTCATTATCAACATTCAGGGCCTGGGTAAATTTATCAACTGCTGCCCAGTAAGCAACTTTGCTGGTAAGTTCATCATCGCCACATTCATTCGCTGTTGCAGCATACATTTCACCAATAAGGATATAGGGCCTTCCGTTTTCAGGTTCCAGGGCGGATGCTTCTAATGCAAAACTCCGTGCTTTTTCAAATTGACGAAGATTGCGGAAGCTGATATCAGCCATCAGTAAATACGCTCTGAATTTATCACTATCATCTTCATAAAGGTTTACAGCCTCCTGAAAATAATCAATGGCTTTTTCATAATTTCCGTCGTTGTTTTCAAGCCGTCCCATCAAAAAGGCTGACTCTGCATTTGGGCTTAGTTTGTGGAGTTTCTTGGTTGCATTGTAAAAAAGCACTTCATCTGTGCAGCCCGATTTATTCAGCATATCTGTTATTCTTTCCAATAGCTCCATATCTTCAGGATTCTTATCGAGCCTGGGGGTAAAAAGTCTTACTATATTTTCGCAACTTGCAAAGGGTTCAAACATGATATTTATCTGATCTTTTGCGGGATCATAATATTTTGAATCATCAGGATTATGTTCGAGATTATAATCAATAATATCCATAATTTCATCGTAAGCGACCAGCACATCTTCAGTGGTTTTAAGTCCCGCATCGGCAAGTCTTATCAGGCTTTGCATGTGTACAAGCAAAACATCGGCCTGGGTTTTTTCTTTCTCAAGTTCAATAGCATGTGATGTAAGCTGGTTGATTTCCACTACATTCCCAGGTCTTAACTGTGACAGTTCAACGGCTTTTCGTCCTGTAACAACTCCTTCCCTTGATGTTTGAGTATACCCCCAGTATTCAATTCTTTTGTCATAAACCATCATAATGGTGTCAATCCACGCTTCACGTTTCACAGGATCTGTTTCCTCGTTGTATTTCATTCTTACAAGTACAATACCACGAAGAAAAGTATTTTGTTGTGCTCCCGGACAATTCAGGAGCACTTCTCTCCAGGGTTCGTAAGCCATAGAAAAGTTTCTATGACCATAATGTTCGGAATACAGAGAAATATTATCACGGCACTTTAGGCTATCCTCCGGGGTTTTGCCAAAAGGGAAGGGAGGAGGCGAATATTTATCTTCGCTTTGGGTTACCGGCAGATTATTTATTTCTGAAGTGTTTTCCTGTTTTTCATTATGATTATTACTTTCAATGGTTTTGGCAGTTGAAAAACATGATGGTAATACAGTCAGCAATACAGCTATAACAGCTATAATATTCTTTGTTTTCATGAAATGTAATTTTATTATTTAAAGTGCTTTTCTTTTTATTTTGAAAGAAATTGACCCATTTAAACTATTGTAAATTGTCAGGTTCGTTAAACTCAGGTTCTTCATCATTTTCAAGATCAACAGAAAAAGAACCCCAGATTTCTTTAATACTCCACGATGTAAAACGATCATCTGATTCGAAACCCTCTCCATAAAGAACATCTTCACCTGATGTTACTTTTACAAATTTATCGCTATGAATGGTTTCGTTTTTCCGATCCCAAATCAGTTGCTCGGTGTTAAGCTTTTCTAAGGTTTCCATATTTTCAACTACTACATCATTACGTGCATCAATAAGATCATCCTTCTCATATTGTATAGCATACTTTGCAGAAATACGGGAAGTTTCATTCATAAATTCATCGAAAAACGACATAACAAAGCCTTCGGGGAGTTCCATATAGGGTTCGTCACCTTCAAACCGTTCCATTTCAGGAGCTTCCATGATCATTTGAATGCGACCATGAGAGCTGTAAAGAATTCGCAGGTTTTCAGCAGCCTCTGCAGGTAATTCATCTTTACGGGTAATGGTTTCAACTGTTTCCAGGTCGGGGCTGCATGAAAAAAACATTGCCAGCCCTAGCAGGATGGCAATGTTTTTCATTGTTATATGATACAACTTTTTTATCATGGTCTGGATCTGACCCTTGTGGTTTCATTAATCCAGCACTCAACTCTGTAAGTAGTTCCCTCGTCAAGGCCATAGAAAAAAAGTTCTTCATTATCGGGGAAGTACTGGCTGTAAGTGTTTATTAAGCTTGATGCTGCTTCCTGTATCATTGGATCCTGATCAACATTTCGTGCCTGAAGGAATTTATCAACAGCAGCCCAGTAAGCAACTTTTTTTGTCAGATCATCGTCACCGCAAGTGCTGGCGCTGGCAGCATACATTTCACCGATAAGAATATACGGGCGACCATTTTCCGGATCCAGGGCAGAAGCCTGCAAAGCGTAGCTTCTTGCCTGGCTGAACTGCCGGAGGTTCCTGTAATTTATATCAGCAAGAAGCATAAGTGCTTTAAATTTATCTTCGTCATCTGTATAAAGTTCAACAGCTTGTTCAAAATATTCAACGGCTTCATCATATCTTTGAGCATTATTCTCAAGCCGTCCCATAAGAAATGCTGATTCTGCATTGGGTTGCAACCTGTGAAGATTGCGTGTAGCATTATAAAACAATTCCTCTTCAGTACAATCTGAATTACTCATCATGGATGTAATTCTTTCAAGCAATTCAATATCTTCCGGATTTGACTCAAATCGGGGTTTAAACAGTGTTACAATATTTTCGCATGTGGCAAAAGGTTCAAACATGTTATCAATGTTATTTTTTGCGGGTTCAAAAAACCTTTTGTCATCAGGATTGTACTGCAAATTATGATCAATGATATTCATTATTTTATCATAATTAATCAGCACTTCATTAACATCTTTCAAACCGGCTTCTACAAGTCTTACAAGTGTTTGCATATTTATAAGCAGTACATCAGCCTGTGAATTATTTCCTTCTAATTCAATGGATCGGGTGCTTAAGTCATAAATTTCCTGAATGTTATTGGGGCGAAGCTGATAAAGATCTACAGCTTTTTTGCCCAGCACGTATCCTTCTCTTCCAAAAAACTCAATTCTTTTATCATGAACCATCATAAGTGTATCAACCCATGCATCTCTTTTAATAGGATCGGTTTCTTCATTGTACTTCATTTTTACGAGTACAACGCCCCTGATGAAAATATTCTGGCTGGATTGCGGACAAATTTCCAATGCATTTCTCCAGGGTTCATATGCAAGGGTGAAGTTTCTCTGGTTATAATATTCCGTATATAATGACAGGCTTCTTACACATGCGATACTGTCTTCAGGGGTTTCACCAAACTTGGGTGGTTTTTGCATGGTATATCCGGTAATAATATCATTTACCTCATTTATTTCAAAATAATCCATGTGACCCAAATCCAATGCATCTGATGCTTTTTCAAATGCAAAAGATGTTGAGACGAATATTGCAATCAGCGCAAATACTGATATGATTTTTTTAGTTTTCATTTTCGTGCTTTGGTTTTAAAACGAACAAACTTACCGATTAATAATTTAAATCTTTAATAAAATTTCCTTCTTACAAACCAGCGTTCATAAATATTTACTCCTAAGTTAAAACGGAAGAAGTTTTCACTAATTAAATCTTCATTGCCTGCACTTCTGCTGGAGTATTCAAACCCAATATTAACAGCCGATAAAGATCTTCTTAACGGTAGTTCTACTCCAAAACTTATGCCAAATTCAGAAAAGTCAGCATTTCCATAGTTCAGGAACGATTGACCGAACCGAAAGCCGGCCCTGTATTCCCATCGGCTCAAAAATGTTGAATAGGTTTCAACGGTAGGATTATATATCATACCAGTCCTTATCTGCCATGAATCATTAAGGCTTTGCTGAGTGCCGTAGGAACTAAATTCACTCCAGCTTTGAGTTTGGTAATCAGCACCTCCACTCCAGTGATTATTGAATTTAATAAAAACACCTGCACCAAAACTTTGGGGTATTTCCATGGTGCCGCTACCACCAGAGATAACATTAAGGGTATCTATACGATTTGATATTCCTGGCAGGTCTCTTAATACATACTGATTTCGTGTGATTTTCAGATCAGTTGGGTTGCTGTAAGTAGCTCCAAGTGTTATATTGCTGTTTTGCCCCAGAGCCCGTTCATATTGCAGGCCATAGGTCAGCAACAATCCGTCGATATCATCGGTATATGACCAGATGGTGCGGAAAAAACCAATACTGTCAGAATAGGCAATCTTTAAATCTTCTGATTTACCAAATAGGTAGGAAACGTTAATGCCGGCAGAAAGCCCTTTGAAAAGCTTAAAACCATGTCCGAGATATACCTGGTTTATGCCGCCTTTACCTTCATACAAATAATTAACCATACCGCCTTCCTGATCAGAATCTGATATCCGATAGCCTACCTGCGAATAGGGTAAAATACCTGTAGCCACACTCCACCATCGGGTAACAGGAAAAGCAAAATTGAAGTTTCCGAGTGATGAATAGGATGTGACTTGTTCCTGGTCGGCTTGTTTTTGCTGGTAAAGATTAGAAAAAACCGTTGCATCAAAAACAAATGACAATGAATCCATTGCTGTGTAAGATGCAGGATTAATATAGTTGACAGAAGTGTTGCTTCTGAACCCCTGGGCTACACCACCCAAACCCATATTCCTGAAGAATTCATTTCCTTTTAGTTCTCCCGGCCCGAACATGGAATATGGTGAATTGATCCTTGCTTGTCCGTATACATTGCCGCAGAAGGATGCTGCAAAGACAAGTACTGCAGAAAACATTGTGTATGCTAAAAGAAGTTTCTTAATACTTTTGAAGTTTGGCATTGTTAAATTTTAAAATTTCATTTAATCCTCTAAGGACTAAATTTTCGGTTGCAAATATCTTATTTTTTAGCTTTTTATCAAAAAAAAATATGTCGCCACCTCCGGCCACGACATTTAAGTCGGAAAAATTTTTGCGATACTGATCGATTATACCGTCAATTTCGGCAATGCATCCATTAATTACACCTGATAAAATGGATTCATTTGTGGTATTTCCGATGAGGTGGTCAATTTCTTTTTTTTTAACTAACGGTAATTTTGCGGTGAAAGTATTCATAGATTTTAATCTCATGTCAATTCCCGGTGAAATAGCTCCTCCTGAATATTCGCCTTCACGGCTCACAAATTCATAAGTTATGCATGTGCCTGTTTGAATAACCAGTATGTTGTTATCCGGAAACAGTTTTTTACCATAAACGGCTGCAGCAAGACGATCGGGGCCCAGTGTTTCCGGGGTGGAGTAGTTCATTTTTAAAGGAACAGAAGTTTTCCCGTTTACATATAATACTTCCATGTTTTTTTTTAACTCTTTTGCCATAGCAGATGTTGTATCTGAAACATCAGAAATAACGGCAAAGGAAGGATTATATTTTCTTATCAATTCAAAAACAAATGTCCATTCATTGTTCCCTGATCTGGCTGAAGCAATTATCTCATCATGTTCAAACAATGCAGCTTTTGCCTGGGTATTTCCCGAATCTACAACAAGGTTCATGGATATGCTTCTTTTGACCTAAAATCAGGGGCACGAAGATACGCAATAAATTAAGGCGATTTAGGTTAATTCGATATTTTTCTAAAAACAAGGATGACTTTATATTGCTGGTTATGTGCAGGATAAATATAAAAAAGGATATTGACTTAGTTTTTGAATCAGTTTTTTATCAAATGTGATTTATTTCATTATTGAAATTTTTAATCAAAAAGATAAAAACAACTTGCCAGTTAAAAATGTTTGCGTAAATTTGCATCGTCAAAACGACGGGGTACCATAGCTCAGTTGGTAGAGCAACGGACTGAAAATCCGTGTGTCCCTGGTTCGATTCCGGGTGGTACCACACAAAAAGGGGGAAACAATCGTTTTCTCCTTTTTGTTTTACATCCCTCCCAATTCTTACATCATACAAATATAATGC
>JBHEOF010000009.1:0-49545 GCA_046261715.1 Bacteroidales bacterium | reverse complement strand
TAAAAAATTATGCCTGATTTTCTGGATAATACATATCCGGAGAATCAATTTATAAAACCAATAAAAAGAGCTGAACCAGAAACTTTGACATAAAGATTAATAAAATTGACTTAATTTTAACGGTAATAATTTTACTTAATCAGAACTAAACAGCAAAATAATGAAAAGACAAATTCTCGCTTATATGGTTCTGTTCATTGTTTTAACGGGTTGTGACCAACTTAAACAAATTGCTGAAGAACTGGATACCCCACGGCCTTTAACTGAACAGGAGGTAGTACGTGGATTGAAACAGGCACTTACGATTGGTGCAGATTCTGCTGCATCAGGATTGGCTTCGCGCGATGGATACTTCCTTGATAACGCAGTAAGAATTAATTTACCGCCGGAAGCCCGCGTTATTACGGAAAATATTTCATATCTGCCGGGCGGAGAGGCTTTGGTTGAAGATATTGTGCTTCGCATTAACAGAGCAGCAGAAGATGCTGCACGTGAAGCCGCCCCGGTTTTTGCCCGGGCTGTTAGCCGAATGACCATCCGTGACGGGTTTTCTATTTTAAGAGGTGATGATGATGCTGCCACACAGTATCTCAAAACAAACACTTATCAGGAACTGTATCAGCTCTATCAACCCAAAATCAGAGCTTCTACAGATAAACCCATAGTGGGTAATATTTCTACCATGGAAGCCTGGAACACCCTGACAGGTAGATGGAACAATATAGCAAATACTACAGCAGGAAGGCTGGCGGGTCTTAAAAGTGTAGATGTGGCTCTGGACAAACATCTTACAGAAAGGGCACTGGATGGGGTGTTCTTAAAACTTGCCGAAGAGGAGAAAAAAATACGACATGACCCGGTGGCAAGGGTGACCGAATTATTAAGGCGTGTTTTTGGCTAGGAACCTGCTATTATTTCTACTCGTTTATTTTCTCCCGAAATCTGCCGGAATTTCACCCCAGTTTTCGGTATCCCATTTCAGTATTTTGTTGTTCCAGGTGTTGTTTTTCAGCCAGTTTTCGGCCCGGTCAATGTAATCGAAGAGTTTTTCGTTGGCAGGTTCTTCCTTGAGTATGGTTTTTGCTTTCTTATTTCTGATCCACGCCATGGCAGTCATGCTGTCAGTGTAAACAGGCAGGCGAATATTACGTTGTTTGCAAAGGGCAAGAGCATGCACCAATGCAAGGAATTCACCCACATTGTTGGTTCCTTTGGGCAAAGGGCCAACCCTGAAAATAACAGATTTATCTTTTGTATATACTCCCTGGTACTCCATGTCTTTGGATGCTGAACTGTAGGCAGCATCAACCGAAATGCTTTCAGGTATTGGTCCTCCGCCTGCTAATGGGTTTGCTGCTAGGGGTTTTGTGGATTTGTTTACCACATGCTTCCAGTAATTTCCCCCCAGCGCCTGGCGCGCCAGGGCTTCGCTTTCAAATGATTTATATTTGGCTGCAGGGTATCCTTTTATGGCACGCTCACAATCTTTCCAGTTGTCGAAAAAACCGGTTTCGTGCCCTTCCCATACCGCATAAAACTTTTTCTTTTTTACCAATGCCTTAAGATTTCATTTTCGATTATCACAAAACTAAGAATCTTCTCTGAATGAATCCCATCCCTGTGCCCTGATATTGATCACATTCCCGGAAGTTGAAACCAGATCGGCCTGTGAAGGATTTTCGGTAATATGGCCTATAACAGCTATTTCTTCCACTTTCTTGATTTTTTCATAGTCTTTCTGGCTGATTGTAAAGAGCAGTTCGTAATCTTCACCGCCATTCATGGCAAAGGTTGTGGGGTCAATTTTGAATTCATGGGCAACGGTTGCGGTTTGCACATCAACAGGGATTTTTTCTTCATAAAGAACTGCACCCATACCTGATGATTTGGATATATGTAGTATTTCTGATGCCAGACCATCGGAAATATCGATCATGGAGGTGGGTACAATTTCATTTTTCAGCAGAAGTTCCACAATATCATTGCGGGGCTCGGGTTTTAGCTGCCGTTCAAGTATGTAAGCAAACTGGTTCAGGTCGGGTTGCGATTGTGGGTTGGCTTTGAATACTTCTTTTTCTCTTTCCAGTACCAGTAATCCTGCATAGGCGCCTCCCAGATTTCCGCTTACACAAATGAGGTCATTTGCTTTTGCTCCGCTGCGATAAGTGATTTTGTCTTTCGGAACTTTACCCATAGCCGTTACGGAAATAAAAAGGCCTGATGCACTGCTGGTCGTATCACCACCCACAAGATCTACTTTATATTTATCACAGGCAAGTTTCATTCCTTCATAAATTTCATCGAGTGCCTCAACAGTGTACCGGCTTGAAATAGCAATGCCTACAATAACCTGTGTTGCCGTACCATTCATGGCGTAAATGTCAGAAAGATTTACTGCTATGGATTTGTATCCCAGATGTTTCAGCGGTGTATACATGATGTTGAAATGTACATTTTCAACAAGCAGATCCTTAGTAAGCAGGATTACATTCTCACCTGCATCAATAGCTGCGGTATCATCGCCAATACCTTTTATGGTTCCGTTATCATACTGTTTTATATTACGGGTAAGATGGTCAATCAGTCCGAATTCTCCTAAAGAAGTTATGGGCGTTTTATTCATTGCTATTATGTTTTTTTGCAGACAGGCCGGCTGATCTGCAGTTTTTAGCCTATTTAATGATCTTCGATTGTAATTCAATGGATTCCTTATGGATAAGATCGAGAAGGTCTTTCAGAAATTTCTCAGTTAATCCCTTTTCAATGCCTTCGTGCATTCTCGATTCAATGATCTGGTTCCACCTTTTTACCTGCAGGATGGTCATTTTGCAATCGGCTTTCAGATGAGCTATTTCATTTACTATCTGCATTCTTTTCGATAAAGTATTGATTAACTGGTAGTCAAACTCATCTATTCTGTTTCGCAGAATATCAAGTTCCTTACATGGGTTTTCTTCTGCTGATGTGGGTATTTTTAGTCTGTTAACCAACAGAGAAAGATCTTCAGGTGTTAATTGTTGTGCGGCATCGGTAAGCGCTTTTTCAGGCTGGCAGTGCGACTCGATCATAAGTCCGTTCATGTCGAGCAATAACGCTTGTTGTGCCACATCCTGTATAAGATCTCTTTTTCCTGCTATATGGCTGGGATCGCATAATACCGGTAGGTTGGGAAAATTACTTTTCAGCTCAATGGGGATATTCCATAGCGGCTCATTTCTGTAACGGCTTTTTTCATAAGTGTTGAAACCTCTGTGAATGGCGGCCAGTTTTGTAATTCCATTGATGTAGAAACGCTCAATTACACCTATCCATAATGCAAGATCAGGATTAAGCGGGTTCTTTACCATTACGGGTATATCAACCCCTTTGAGTGCTTCGGCCAGTTCCTGAATTGAAAAGGGGTTTACACTGGTGCGGGCACCAATCCAGAGAATATGAATTCCTGCCTTCAGGCATGCTTCAACGTGTTTAGGAGTTGCTACTTCAACTGTAATAGGAAAACCATATAGCTCATGCACTTCTTTCAGCCATTCAAGGGCTGCTTCGCCATGTCCTTCAAATGCGCCTGGTCGGGTGCGTGGTTTCCAGACTCCACTGCGGAAAGCCGAAGCCACACCTGTGGCATGTAATCGGGCTGCAGTAGATAGTACCTGCTCCCTGCTCTCAGCACTGCAAGGACCGCTGATTATCAGCGGTTTGTGCTGTGCCGGAAGCCAGCTTTCAATGGGCTCGGTTTCTAATTGCTTATGGAGAGAATCCATTATAATTTTTTTGTACTGTAATAACTGTGGTCTTACCAATAACAATCTGATAACATTGATTGTTGCATGCTATCAGCCATCAAATGGACTGTGCAAAGTTAATAACATTAAATAACAATTGCTTTAGTGCACATGAAAGGAAAACTTACGCAGAAAAATAGTTACTTTTGAAAGGACAATTGCTAAAATCTGTTAAATGAACATTTCTGATATAAAGGATAAATTGCTGAATTTTCGCAGAGACGGAAAGTCTATGTTTGTTACTTCTTCATTCCAGACACAAAGCATCGTGTTGCTTCATTTAATAAGCCAGACTGATAAAACCATACCTATATATTTTATCAATACCGGTTACCATTTTCCCGAAACGATAGTACATAAAAACAATGTGGCATTATTCCTTGGTTTAAAAGTGATTGATCTTATGCCATTGATACCCAAGAACAATCAGCGTGATGCAGGGGGTAATTTATTGTTTACCTTCGATCCTGATTATTGTTGTTACCTTAATAAGATACAACCGGTAGAACCACTTCTTGAGCAATATGATTTTTGGATAAATGGAGTGAGAGCTAATCAAAACAGCTTCAGAAGCAGCCTGAAAGTTTTTGAACCTACCGGAAGCAGAGCTGTAAAATTTCACCCCCTGCTTGACTGGAGTAAGGACGATATGGAAAATTATATCAGAGAATACGATTTACCTGTTCATCCGCTTGAGAATAAAGGCTATAAGAGCATTGGCTGCGAACCCTGCACAAGGCCCTTAACAAGTGCGGGTAACAGAGAAGGCAGATGGTTTGGAATGAGGAAAACCGAATGCGGGCTGAATACTGTGTGGAATCACACGAAATGAAAATTTTTTAAAAAGGAAATACACCATGAAAGTTCTAATAACAGGAGGGGCAGGATATGTGGGCAATGAACTGGTGTTTGAGTTATTGAAAGTGCCCCAGGTTGAAAAAGTTGTGGTTTATGATAATCTTAGCAGGAAAAATTACAATCTTTTTCTGGATACAAGGTATGAACCCCACAAAATTCAATTTGTTAATGGGGAACTTCTGGATTCGCGCAAGTTAAAGAAAGAACTTCAAGATATTGATGTTGTTTTTCACCTTGCTGCTATTGTTTCCACGCCTTATGCTACAGAAAACTCACATTTATTTGAACAGGTAAACCACTGGGGTACTGCTGAGCTGATTTATGCCATTGAAGAAAGCAATGTAAAGAAATTCATCTACCTGAGCACTACATCTGTATATGGTGCTTCAGATGAAATAATTACTACTGATACCATTCCTGATCCGAAAACTTTTTACGGCAGCAGTAAATTAAGAGGTGAAAAACATGTTGAGCGTTTGCTTGACAAAATGGATGCTTATATAATAAGGTGCGGTAATGTTTATGGTTACAGCCCCAGTGTTCGGTTTGATGCTGTTATCAACCGGTTTATGTTTGAAGTGAACTTTATGGGACGTATCCAGATCAACGGGAACGGTCAGCAAATACGTGCATTTATTCATGTTGATAAGGTGGTAAGGGTATTACGAAACCTTATTAACCCTGATTTTGGACTAACTCCCGGAATATATAACCTCACCGATAAAAATCTTTCCATTTTTGGAATCGCCAATACGATCAAAGAAATTTATCCGCATATAGATATGATTTTCGTAAATCAGCACCTGGTAATGCGTGAAATAAAAGTTGAAAAGGATCCACGAATACAACCTTTACAAAATTTACATTTCATATCGGTAAAGGAAGAACTGATCAACTTTAAAAATAAGTTCTCCTTTTCATCTAAATTTGACAACTAGAAACACGCTATGTCAAATTCCAGAATAATTACCCCTTGTAATAAACTGTTATAAATTACATCAGCATAAACCTGAAGCTAAACCCTGCATGGGTGTTTGAAGTAGGTACCTGGTTTGATATGAATGGATTTGTAATGTTACGATCGTAAAACAAGCGCATATTTACCCTGGCACTAACCTGGTAATCGGCCGAAAAGTTTATACCTACTGTGTTTTGACCTGCTGAAATTACGTCAACATCTTCTTCGAGTTTTCTGAGTACGGTTTTATTCTGCCGGATAGCCAAATCCAGGCGCAGCACAAGATCACTCTGTATCCTTTGTGTATTACCTCCCTGTGCAAGATTAAATGCCAGATCTTTGAAACGGTAGCCGGAGCCAATGATTATTTCACGTGTTTTCAGGTCGGTAACCTGGTTATTGGCAAAACTTAAACCAATGTTTCGCGAACTGCGGTATTCCAGTCGTGTCATCAGGCTGTTTTTCCATGTCATATCCAAACTGATCAATGGATTGAATTGCTCGTTGATAGATACCTGGCCAATTTCAAACTCAGGAATGAAATTACCCCTTTCATCAATAGCCGATGGGAAACCATCGCGCTCACGATATTGCGCAATACTGCGGTAGTTGTTTATGGTAAAGGTACTTCTGTATCCATGTCCGATTGTTATGGTCTGGAAGTATCGTTGCATAAATTCAATTCGCGAAAGTCCGTCATAGGTGAGTCTCCAGTTGGGCATCGGAATTTTCAGGAATGGGTTTGTTTCGGATGTTGAAGGATCCCATCCTGCATATGCGGCAAGAAATGCTGGGATCATTACATCCTGTGATGTTTGGGTGTACCCGGATGGAAATCCTGTAATTGAATCATATTGTCCCGGCCAGTTTGGATTTTCAGCAGCCATTCGCTCTGCAATTTCAAACCGGTAATTTTTGAAATTCTCAAATGCCTGCGATGTATTGTCTTCACCACTTGTTCCTTCAAAAGCAGTTGCAAATGAAAAGAAGGAAATACTGAAACTACCGGTTGTTTGCGGGCTGAACGAGCCGAATGTTCCGTCTTCATCGGCCTTGAAATACTCGGAGTGTGAGCGTGCATAGTTTCGCATGGCAGTAAACTCAACTCTCATATTCGGCAGGGGCTCAAACTGCGAGCGAGCCTGGAAGTTTTGAGTCAGGTTTGTAACGTAGGCATTGTTCAGCATAGGATCATCAGTGATCCATTGTCCTGCAATAGCCCGGTTTCTGATATCCTCCTGGCTTCCTAAAATAAAACCCAGTCCGGGAGCACCGTATCCGTCCTGGTTGAAATCCCAGTTTTGTCCAAGTACCGACGGTTCTTTAGTAAACCCTGGCAGACGGGTACCATTGGTTTCAGTATAATTTATACTGAAGTTTCGGAAACCCATCAGTATACGGAAAAATCCTTCAGTAATTACTTTGAAATAGTCAGTTCTTTCTTCTTCATCCTGATCTTCTTCTTGCTGTTGTTGTTGGCCGGGTCTTTGCTGGCCAGGTCTTTGCTGCGGTCTCGTTGTGCTTTTCTGGTTGATCTGTCGCAGGAATCCAATCTTATTATACAGGTTTACAAAATTGGCATTCAGGTTTATTCTTTTGGTATTTGAATTTTCAATGGTATTACCCAACTGTTGTGCTGAAAGAGGAGCTGCCTGCCAGTCGAAATCAGCTGTATAACCGGTGTTAGCCGTTACCCAGTCAAGCAGTGGCAATTTGTTAATGGGTACATTGTAAGTAAGATTTATCCTGTGGTTATAGAAGGTTGTACGCCCGAAACTTCTGATATTCTGCATAATAGAGTCGCGCTTCCATTCCCAGTCGTCATCGTTACGATTAATACGGCCCGGTGGTTCATCAATACGGGCGTTGTTGGTTGCTTTGAATTCAAGTTTTAATGCCCTTGTAATATCATATCTGATATCGTATAACCGATCCCAGGAGAAAGTTTTTATATAATTGGGCTCAAGTATAATTTCATAGCTGCTTTTATCACGCATTAAGGATTCGCTATAGCCGCGGTCCATAATGGTACGGAAAGAAACCAGCCTGGGCATGTAATTGAAGTTGAAATCTTTTATGATGCGGAATACATTACCAGAAAAAGCAGAGATACCTGAAAATGGAGTTACATTCTTTGGAGATGTTTGCCAGTTGTAACCCAGGGCGGCCCGCCATAATTTTTGCTGATCATATTCAATATCAATATTTCTGGCGAATATTTCCTGATATGAGTATGTTATATCGAAATTTTCAATATCATAAAATTTGTTTCCTGAACCCGGATTTAAACGGCTTTTACCCACATTGGTGAAGTTGAAGCTTTTTCTTCGTACATAGTCCTGGGCAATGTTTCTTATTGAATCTCGTTCGGCATCAGTTTCAAAAGATTCCAGGTCATCCCTGAAAAGTATATCAGGATTCAAAGGATTGTACTGCGGATCTGTAAAAGATTCGGAGAAGCTGAAATGGAAGGGTATCCTTAAACCAAAGTCTTCCGGAAAAAACTTTCCCAGTTCCAGGTTTGATGCAACATCGTATGATTTTACATACTCCTTACTTCTATCATTTACTTTTTGCTCAATGCTACCGAAACCGGGGGTACTTGTAAAGCCTGCCAGGGTAATATTTCCAAGATCAGCAAGTTGTGCATTAACCCTTCCTGTAGCTGCCCATCCGCCCTGGTCTTCAAATTCGTAGAGCCGGAGTTCATTTAACCATATTTCTGCTGATTTGGGCTGACCGTCATCCCTGGGTGTATTAAATGTTCTTCTGGGGTTTCTGACACCCATCATAATTACTTTTACATTGCTCAGTGTAGGAGTACCTACCACAGTAATTTTATTCTCACCATCAATCTCTACATAGGGTGTATTGAGTGTAACACTGCTGTTGGGCTGACGCATCTGTCTGTTTCGGTTGAGCTTAAGGTCGGTAAGTTTATCCAGGTAAACATCAAACTCATTTTCTTCGGGCCACACAAGCTCCCTGATGGGTCCGGTTCCCCATGGTGTAACTTTCATGGGTACTTCATACTCGTAATAATTACTTGTGAAATCCGTACCAAGTCTTATAAAAACGGTAAGGTCATCATCGCTAAATGATTGCTCATCATTAGAAGCTTCAGCATGAGCAAACATCCTGATACGGCGATATTGCCTCATGTCGAGATCAGCGGTTTTATAAACTGCTCTTGAATCTCCATCTCTCAGGTTGGCAATACGCATGGCGAGCGATTGTTCGTTACGCCTTTGCAGTGAAGTTGTTCCAAGATCGGTTTCTCTTTCAATACCCGGAGGTAAAGTGTAAGGAACGGGAGAACGTGTGCCGTTTTCTTCAATATTTACTGTAAAAACTTCAAACGATGTATCGGTATTTTCATCGGGCACATACTCGCCGGGGGCAGTGAGTGATCGATCAAAAGAGCGCCAGTTACCCCGAACAAGTTCCAGGGTGGCAAATCTCAGATAAATAGGCTTTTCAAATCCTTTCAGGAACATGCGCATAAAGCGTATTGATTTGAAATCCTGGATATTATTTATGGCCTGCCGGTTGGGGTCGCGAAGCGGTACTTTAAACTGATACCATTTAACGACATCATTCTCGCCATTTTTTAATGTTACACGGGCTTCCACGACATCGGTAATATAGTTTTTACCCACCTCCATATCCTCGGGGCGCAAACTTACACGGTACTGGAAATAACGTTCAGCTTCATTAAGTGTTCCATCCAGATTAATATCTTCTGTATTGGGAAGGTTGGTAGCTTGTGTGGGATAAGGTTCGGGTGATTGTGCATCTGTTGCACTATTGCCTTCAAGCCCGTTAAATCTTTTATAACGGTCACGAATACTTACTTCGTTCTGATCCAGTTCGATGCCTCTGAAATACTGGAATTTGTCGGCTGACGGATCTTCCGATACCTGTCGATAGGCTTCTGATGCGACACCATATTCCTGGGTAATTGTATTCAGAAAGTCTGCAAACTTTAATTTTTCTTCTTCACTATTTAATCCATCCAGTCCAACATCCTGGAACTCACGGGTAGCCGGATCATTATCAAAGGAGTTTACGATGGCCTGGATATTTGGAACCCTGCCCCACATGGTAGTGTCAACATTAACAACTTCTGCGGTAGTCGGTAACCCGTTTTCAAATGCTTTTCTGCCATCGCGCAATACATCTTCCGAAACATCACCCAGGTTAAAATACAGGTCACCACCAGTATGCTCCGCATCATCAATAAAAGGATCGAGCATCCAGAATTCGATAAACTCAATATTATTTGATTCGAAATCAGTGTTTTGCATGGCTCTCTGAATGCCTCCCCAACGGGTTTCAGGGTCATTAAGTGTACCATCCTGGCCAAAACCTCTGCTAAATGATGCATCCGGTAGGGCGGTATAGTTATACATTCCCCGCTCACTGGGGTAAAAAGCCAGATTCAATACCGGAATGGCAGAAGGTATTCCGGAAGGATTATCTTTATTAGGCCAGATCTCGTTTTCACGTACTTCTCTTACATAGTGATCTGATTGCTGATCAGGATCGTTTCTTATGTGAGAAGGTGTAAGGTTATTATTGTCCCAAAACAGGCGGTCGATAATATACCATGCCAGTCGGGCATTGTTGAAGCGGAATGCCAGTCCTGTGCCCGGAGCCCCTTCAGGAAACATGCCAGGCTGTGTCTGATGCTGGGGGGTGCTGGCAATATACCACGAATAAATGTTTTTCAGATCAATAGATGATTTGCTGCCTTCAAAGTCATCAATATATGCTGTACCGGCACTCCCGATAAGTCTTGAATGGCCCGGAATCAGCTGAGCAAACTCACCGATAAATGTTATACGCGATGTAGTTGTTGTAGAATAAAATGGCAACCGATCCAGCATCCTTGTGAGAAAGCGTGATTCAGTCTGATATGTGGTATTAAGCCCCCAAATGGTATTGGCGATGGGTTCATCGCCATAATTAACTTTTTGTGTGAGAGGTCTTTCTGAAAGTCGCATTATAGTACCCCCGATCCGAAAATTCTCATTTACCTGGTGATCTACATGCGTACCCATAAGGGTTCTTGTTTGAATATTGAACAAACTGGAACTTTCAAGTGATATCCGGATGGGTGTCCCTGAATTTAATATTCCTTCATTTATTATTCTTACCCGGCCAAGGGTATAATCTACGGTATAATCCTGATTTTCGGTCAGTGGCACTCCACCCGCAGTAACAACTACCGACCCCTGGGGAATATTGATTGCATTGAGTGGTATCTCTGAACCGGATGCTGATTTATACCGACCTTCAATTAAATACCGGTTTTGTTCGGGAAACTGCTGGGCCCTGTATTTCGTGGTGGTATAAAGTGAGTCGTATGCATATTTATCGCCCAGTTCGGGATCAATAAGTATTTTTCGCAGATGCGATCCGAAAGGTTCCACAACTGGGAAATAAACGCGTCCGTTTGATGATTGAATAGTACCACCCTGTGTGGCGGCATTATCAATAAAATCAAAAACACCATCAGGCACCGGGTCAAGTTGTGTGTTGAGCCTGTCAAGGGCAAATACCCTGATCAGCGGCATACCTTCTACAGGTCCCTCATTGAAAAAGCCAATAGGTACCCCCAACTCCTCGTCTTCATAAAGGATGTTTAGTCTGAAATCCTGACGGTTGATCTGGAAAGCCCCGATATTGTACACGTTTTTCATCATGAGATCCCAGAGAGGGTGACGGGTGTCCACGGCAGTGCTCTTAAGAAGCTTGACAATGAGCGAGTTTGGGGCTACAATATCGTTGGAGAACTCTCCCACGCGATAAGTAGTGGTATCGCCAATGATTGTGTACTCAAACGCTACACCCAATACATGGTCAGGGCTTACAGACTGGTTAAGGGATATAAACCCCAGACGGGGGTTAAATGTGTATTCATTTTGTCCCAAACGGCGGGCATTTTCAATGTTTTCATAATCTGTACCGGCAGAAAAACCTTCGGGTCGCTGGCTAAGTATGCTGTTTACCTGTGAAATATCGCGGATGGGTATACTTTGTAAAAGGGTATACAGATCATTGGAAAAGTTTGAAGGTGCTTTCACCTGGCTGCCACCCAATGCAGGGTTATGCGGATCGGCCTCTGCAAGATCGGCAAAAGCTACAATATTTCGGTTGTCTTCATCAGCAGCACCAATATTGGTGATCCATATTTCAATCTTGTTGATTATTACGTTTGAACTGATGATGGGAAGCGTTTCAAGTGCTTCATCATAATTATCGCGAAAATACTGTGCAAGAAAGTAGTGTCTGTTTTCTTCGTATTCATCAGCCTTGAATTCGTATTCAGTAGTTTGTGCACCCCCTTGCACTTCTATACTTTTTGATTCGGTTCTTTGTTGCGAAAATACACTGGTTACAGTGGTATTTCCGAAACGGAGCTGGGTTTTAAACCCGAATAATCCCTGGTTTCCGGAAATAAGTGTACCGGGCAGTGGCAGGGTAACATCCCCGGCTTCAATCAGCTGCAGTATTTCATCTTCATTGCCCCGGTATTCCAGCTTCATCTTGTTTTCAAAATCAAAACTGGCTTCAGTATTATAATTGCTCTGGATTTCAATTTTTTCCCCGATCTTAGCCTGAACCGATAGCTGTATTTTTTGCTGGAAATCGAAGTTGGTGGTTTGTCTTCTGCGTTCATCCAGGTTGGGGTCTTCCCTGCGGTTGGAAAGTACCCCGAAAATCAGTTCTGCCGAGCCGGTAGGCCTTATATCAATAGTGCTGCCGCCAAAGATCCTGTCAAACACTTCACCACCCACATAAATTTGAGGTATAATACCATCCTGCCGTTCAAATGCCTGGGGTTTTGACTTTTGTTTCCAGTATTCGCGCAGGCTTTTGTCCATGTCGTAATTCAGGTAATCTTCAAAACTTATGTAGCGGGGTCTGCCGATCATACGATCGCCCATCATTCTTACTTTATAGTAACGGTTGGTTTCAGGGTCGTAAAAAATCCGGGTAGTAATATTTTCAGGGTCATTCAACAGAAATGGCGGTGAAGGGGGATCATCAAAAAAATAATCCTCGGGGCTGGCGCCCGTTGGCGGAACCGGTAAAACAGGCTGTTCGGTTGTATCAGGTATGAGTGAAAACTGTTCAACAGTATCCTGGTAAGAGTTGTCAGTCATAAATAAGCCGGCACCTGAAGCATTAAAGATCAGCGCAAAAAAGGAAAACAAAAAAACCGTATATGTTTTTAGTGGTTGAAGTGAATTTGGCACCAATATTTTGTTTTAAAAGGTACTTTTTGAAATAATGTTCTTAAGAATACTTTAAAGCTTCCTTGATCAATTGCTCGACACTTAAACTGCTGCCGGCATTTTTCTTGATGACCTGGTTAATAATTTTCTGTGCTGCCGCTTTGTTATAACCTAGCATTACTAATGCTGATAACGCTTCCTCCCTTGATGTATTGTTTGACTGGAGTAAATTTTCTTGTGCCATAAATCCTTCTTTCTCCAGTTTATCTTTCAGATCCACAACAATTCGCTGAGCCGATTTGCCCCCAATACCTTTAACGGATTGCAATGCACCGACATTATTATTTACAATTGCCTGGTTAACTTCATCAACAGTAAGTGAAGAAAGTATCATACGGGCGGTATTAGGTCCCACCCCGCTAACAGAAATAAGATGGGTGAACAAATTCTTTTCATCAGCCTTCCAGAAACCAAAAAGGGTATGCGCATCTTCCCTGATTATTAGAGATGTATGAAGCTTTACCTTGCCTGAATCAGGAAGTTTTGAGAAAGTATTAAGTGAAATATGAATCATGTACCCTACACCGTTGCAATTAAGCACTACATAGGCAGGGTTTTTCTTAACCAGTTCACCTTCAATAAAAGCAATCATAGGCCGGAGTTTGTAATTAAACCGGCAAATTTAATAAATAAATCCAAGCCAGAGTAGTTTAATCTGCCGATGTTTTCCTTATAATCTTACCTTTCTGATGGCTGTGTCGAGTGACTCCTGAAGAATTTTTGCAGGAGGTTCTTCAATGAGATTATTTTCCTGCATAAATTTTGTGATTTTTCGTGTGTGCATTATATCATGATAGGCTTTGTCGTAAGCTTCCTGCCATGTCATCTTAATCCGTGCAACTCCATCTTTTATAGCTTGCATTGCTACGTCGGCCGCTTCATGCGGAAATACTTCCGTTTCATTCATTTTGGCAATGATATTTTCGGTATTTATTCCCCTTTTCTCAGAATAATCGGCAATAGATTTTGCTGCCGCAATGGCCATTTCATCGGTTATTTTGCGTGCCCGAACCAGTAAGGCGCCTTTCAGAATTCCTGGAAATCCTACCGAGTTATTCACCTGATTAGGAAAATCTCCCCTTCCTGTTGCCACTATATAGGCACCTGCTTCCTTTGCTGAGAAAGGATAAATTTCAGGAACCGGGTTTGCACAAACAAATACGATAGGCTTGGTTCCCATCATTTGTATCCAGTTTTGTTTTACCAGGTCGGGACCGGGTGTAGATAGTGAAAGCAACACATCAGCTCCTTTTATGGCCTCTTCCATGGTATCAATCTGACCGGGATTGGTTATTTGGCAAAGTTCCCATTTTCGGTAAAATCGTGGGTCGGTTTCTATGTCCTTACGTCCTCTATGCAGTGCTCCTTTGGAATCGAACATAATAGCTTTTGCCGGATCGCCACCTGCATGGTTAACAATACGTGCTATAGTAGTATTGGAAGCTCCTGCACCCAGATAAACAATTTTCACATCTTCAAGTTTCTTATTAACGAGTTTCAGGGCATTGAGAAGTCCTGCCAGTGTAACACATGCAGTACCCTGTGCATCATCATGCCAAACCGGTATGTCACATTCTTCTCTTAATACATCAAGCACTCTGTAGCAATTGGGTTGTGAAATATCTTCCAGGTTGATGGCTCCGAAACTGGGTTGTACCATTTTTACAAATTCAATGATCTTTTCGGCATCGTGCTCACCTTTGCTGTTTCGGCTATCAACGCAAAGTGCCATGGCGTCGATACCACCCAGGTACTTCATAAGAAAAGCTTTTCCCTCCATTACACCCAGTCCTCCGGGAGGTGTGCAGTTGCCATCGCCCAGTACACGGGTTGAATCACTCACCACAGCTACAAGGTTGCTTCGGTTTGACAAGTCATAGGAGCTGTTATTATCATCGCGTATGTTCGTACTTACGCGGGAAACTCCCGGAGTGTACCAGGCATTGAACCAGTTGAAACCATAAACAGGGGCTTTGGGGAGGGTTTGCATCTTGCCCTTGTAAAAATTGTGCATTTTTAATGCAAATACTTTGTAAAATAGTGTTTTTGCGCAAGCTTTCTCATAGGGGGTAAAGTCATCAGGAAAGCACTCTTCGAAATTGTCCAAAGATAGATTTAATCTCTTCATGGGAATAAGTTTTGGTTTGGTGACGGTAAAGATACCAAAAAAGATATGGAGAAAAAGTAAATTCCGAAATAATTTACCTTTTCTCCATAAAAACTTTTCTCTGAACGCAGATTTATTGATTTCCAGGTATTTCTACCTTCAAAACATCAAACTAATTCAGTTCAATAATCTGGAAAAGATCATCCAGCTGAGGTGTAAGAATAATCTCTGTTCTTCTGTTCTTTTTGCGGGCTTCGGGAGTATTGGCCGGATCAATGGGCATGTGCTCTCCACGGCCTGCTGCGGTTAACCTTTGGGGGTCAATATCAGAATTCTGTAAAAGTATCCTAACAATGGCAGTTGCCCTTAAAACACTAAGATCCCAGTTGTCTTTGATTGAGCTGCCCGGCCGGAAGGGAACATCATCAGTATGGCCTTCAATAAGTACATTTATTTCACGGTTGTTTTCAAGCACTTTGGCCAGCTGACGAAGCGCATTTGCACCCCTTGAATCTACATTCGTGCTTCCTGTTGCAAAAAGCAGGCTTTCTTCCAGTGAAACATACACTTTCCCGTTTTTGATCTCAACAGTAAGCCCTTGTCCTTCAAATCCCAGCAAAGCGTTGGAAACGGTTCTGCGAAGTGCCTGAACGGTTGAATCCTGGCGGGCAAGAACATTTTCCAGTTCTGTAACTCTTTTTTCTTTTTCTTCCAGTTCGAGCATGAGTTGATTCAGGTTTTTTTCTTTCTCTTCCATACGGGCACTGGCTCTTCTTAGCTCATCTTCTCTACGCTGAAGATCTTCCTGCGTTTCTTTTAACCTGCGTAAAATTCGGTTAGATTCAATTTCCTGACCTTCCATCAGTTTCTTGTTCTGATCAAGCAGATTTTCATAAGTTTCCAGCAACCTGTCGTAGTTTTTTTCAAGCCTTCGGTTTATGCGACCGATTTCGGTGGTATCTTTTCTTAACTGTTCGGCACGCTCCTGCAGGTTATCTCTCGAACGAAGCAGTTCATTATTGAGCGTGATAAGCTCTTCATTCTCAACTCTTAATTGGTTGTTTTGCTCTTCGCAGTTTTGTCTTCTCTCCAGCAGGTCTTCATATTTACGGGCAGGCACACAACCGGTGATGGCAATAAGAGTAAGAATTCCCAGATAGATAATAGTTTTTCTTGTAGTTTTCATCTTGTTGATTGGTTTATTTTTTGGTTATAATAGTGATCATTTAATAGGGTTAGAAATAATGGGGGTAAAAATAATTCTTTTTTGTATGAATTGAGAATTTCAGTAGTTGCTTTCTGAAATATATTGGCAAACCTACAAATATTTTTGTTTTTGTAAATATTTGCAGGAAAATAAGTTTTTTTATTAACAAAAAACCCCCGGAAAGGCTATCCGAGGGTTAGTGTAAAACATAGATTTAGGAATTACCTTACCATAATCTTTCCATTTACCGACTGATTACCTGAAAAAACAGAGTAAAAATAAATTCCTGATCCGGCTTTTGCACCGTTGAATAAAGTTCCATCCCAGTAAAACCGGTTCTGTCCGGGAGTAAAAGCATTGGATTTTTCAAAAACCGTTTGACCCTGCACATTCACTATGCGGATGTGATAATCTTCTTTTGCATTGAAACTGAAATTAAATCCGGCTTCTGAAGGGTTGGGATAAACATTGATCTCAGTATTTTCAAGCGGGCTTTCTTGTTCACCGGAGAGGGGTACACCATGATCGGGGAATTCAACTGTGGAATACAGTCTGAATTCACCGGGCTGGAGCGTAATGCCGGCATTTACATCACTCACTTCCATCTGATTTCTGGAGAAAAACTCATACCATGTTCCGGTTTGCTGGAAGTTTGGATTTATGTTGATGGGATCAATGCCAAAGTTACCGATAACAGCAACATTATTGCTTTCATGGTTAAGGTGAATGGTTTTACCTGCGTCGCTCAGGGAAAGAGAATAGTCTTCTGTACGGAAAACATCATGTTCGGTTTTCAGGTTGATAAGCATGGCAAATATGTCGTAGTTTCTTTTCCTTTGCCAGTCATCGTAATAATCCCATCTGATGGGTTTTGGATCTGTTCTGCATTTGCCCGGGTCGTCATCATCAATATTGGCCGGTATTGGATCCACATTGGGGTCATTTCCGCAATGGTTAATCGAATAGTCATAGCCAAGCTCACCAAATTGCCATATCATTTTTGGGCCGGGAATGGTAAAGAAGAAGGTTGCTGCCAGCTGGGTTCTGCGCAGGGCATTACCCAGTTGTCTGATATTATGGCTGGGGTTGTTTACGTTGCCATAGACTTGATTTTTATACATTATTCTCTCTTCATCATGGCTTTCCATGTATCCTACAAGATGTGGTTCATTCCAGCCTCTTTGCTGATAAGAGATCCATTCGAAATTACTGTCATCCAGCCATCCCATGGATGCTTCCTGGTATTGATGGGTTATATTGCCCCACAGCATCATACCGTAATCGGCGAGTTCTTCTTCTTCATTATTTGCTGTGAAGTGCTCAAGAATAACATAAGCGTTGGGGTTAACTTCCCAAACCTGATCTGCAATGCGTTTCAGATTTGCTATTCGGGCCGCATCGTAATTCCATCCATCACCACCGGTTTGTTCGTTGGTAAATCCTTTGGTGAAATCAAAGCGGAATCCGTCTACTTTAAATTCGGCCAGCCAGTATTGAACAATGCGCTTAAAGTATTCATGCGTATGCTCACTATCCTGGTCAAACGTTTGAAACCAGCACCAGGGTTCGGTCGGGCACGTTTCGAGATACCATGGGTTTTCGGGAGATGGACGATTCAGATTGCGATTATAGTACATTTGAACCAGGGGTGAGGGATCATCGGTATGATTCAAAACCATATCAATTACAACAGCCATTCCACGAGCGTGTGCAGCATCAATAAATCTTTTATAATCTTCAAGTGTACCATATGCTTTATCAGTAGCAAAATACGTCATCGGGTTATAACCCCAAGAGTTATTACCTCCAAACTGATTGATGGG
This sequence comes from Bacteroidales bacterium, assembly GCA_046261715.1. Classification (GTDB taxonomy): domain Bacteria; phylum Bacteroidota; class Bacteroidia; order Bacteroidales; family UBA7960; genus SKVR01. Next base: position 31,506 of record JBHEOF010000009.1, on the reverse strand, counting down.
CATGAGTTCAATCACGTTTACACCCAGTTTTTGTAAATATTCGAGAGAGTCCATAACGGTTTTTATGGCAGAGGTTTCAACGAAATCACGAACATGAAGTTCATACACCACCAGATCTTCTTTTGCCGGAGGTGTAAAATCTGTAACTTCCCACTCATAGGGTGTTCTTCCGGGATGCAAAATGCTTACAAGACCAGTGGTTTCGTCATGTGGATAGGGTTTCAGATCAGGATAGTTGAAATCATCAATCCAATGGTCATTCCATGGATCAAGGATTTTGTGTGTATAGGGATCGGCAAGCCTGAGTTCATTATCAATAAAATACTGGAAGCCATATTCGGTGTCAGGGGTGAGGTCAGAAAGCGTGATCCAGAAGTGTTTACCATCGGGGCTCACATTCATATAATACTCTTCAGTTATCATCCATTCGTTGAAGTCACCGATAAGGAAAACGTATTCTTTCAGTGCAGGCGGATCGTGCAGTACGAGTGTAACTGTAGAATCATCTATGTAATTGATGCCGGGAATAACATCATCAGGAAGCTCTGCTACTGTGGGTTCAGGTCTTACAAAGAGATAACTTTCATCTTCAACGGTTTCAACTCCATCAGTGGCTGTTGCTGATATCCACCACGTGCCAAAGTCGTATTCACTGGTATCAAAAGTATATGTGATCTGGCTGTTCGTTGTACTGGCAACTTCTTCATCATTGATAAAAAGCTTTAATTCCTGCGATTCAATGGCTGCTGCCAGAATCTCAATCACGTCACCATCTTCCACGATCGGTTGACCTTCGGGGGGATTGATTATTGCTACATTCAGGGAAGCTTCATACACATCAAGAAACAGGTCGATGGTTTGTTGTGAACTGTTCGATGACCTGAAAACAAATGCCAGGCCTGTTATAACCGGGCCATCTGTAACATTATAAAAATCGCGGATGTTGGGTGAAATAACAAGCTCATACAGATCTGCTTCCAGGCGGGTTAATTGCGGTTGGTTATTATTATTGTTCCAATCGCCGATTACATACTGCCAGTTACCTACACCTGCTATATTTACACCTGTATGGGCATAAACATCGCCGGTATAGCCTTCAAGACCGGTACCAGCGGCATTAAAGGTTATGGTTATTTCACTTTCATCGGTGGGTAAAAGAGGATCGGAAATGATCACCTGCGATCTCAGGGGGCTGCCGCTAACCAAAATTGCCAGCAGCACTATAACAAACAATGAGAAATTGCCGTAATAATGTTTTGTAAGCTTCATGCTTTATATCAATTAAATGAATATTATGTAAAGAGCTTTTGCTCCATTTTTTCCGGTTTCAAAAATACGAAAAATTATCGATCTGCTTTGTTTATCAGCAACTTTTAAGGTTTATTCAGATGATCAAAACTTGCCTTTGGATAGTTTCGGATCATATTAACTCCATCGGTTGAAATATGAAAAATATTGTTATAATTTTACCGTAGATTAAATTTTGAAACTGTATTGCATTCATAAACAACATACACATTTTAAACATCATAGCATATGAAAAAGTTTTTCAAAGTAACAGGTATAGTAATTGTCCTTTTACTGGCAATATTGATTATTTTACCCATCGCATTCAAAGGGAAGATAGCCGAACAGGTAAAATATACGATCAATGAAAATGTAAATGCTAAGGTTGATTTCGGCACATTCAGATTATCCTTTTTGAGAAATTTCCCCGGTGTATCATTCAGGCTGAATGACTTGACCGTTGTGGTAGTTGAAGAATTTGAAGGGGATACCCTGGCGGGCGTAGGGAGCTTTTTCGTATCGGTAAACCTGATGGATCTTTTTGGAGGTGATGGCTATAAAATAAAAACCATCAGAATTGATAATACAAAGTTGCTTCTTAAAGTTCTTGAAGATGGTAAAGCAAACTGGGACATTGCCATCCCTTCAGATGAAATAGCTGATGTGGATGCAGATGATGACTTTGACTTTGAAATTGCACTGCAACGTTTCCAGGCAAGAAATTCAATGATTATTTACGATGATCGATCCATGGATTTGTACGCAAGGCTTGAAAACTTTAACAATACACTTAGTGGCGATTTTACAGCTGATTTTACAACACTGGCCATCCGTAATACCACTTCCGAAACGCTTTATGTTAGATATGAGGGCATATCATATCTTAATGGTGTTTTCGCGGAGCTTGAAGCTGATATAGAGGCCGATCTGAATAATTTCGCTTTTCAGTTCAGTGACAACTTTTTACGTCTTAATGATCTTACCACCTCTTTTGAAGGTTCATTCGCTATGCCGGAGGATGTTATGATCATGGATTTAACCTTTGCATCTCCTCAAACCAACTTTAAATCATTCCTTTCCCTCGTGCCTGCCATTTATTCCCGCGATTTTGATGATATTGAAGCTTCAGGAACCATGGCATTTAACGGGTTTGTTAAAGGCAACTATGATGAGAACAGTATACCAGGATTTAATATTAATATAGATGTGGATAACGGGAGCTTTCAGTATCCCGATCTTCCGGCCGCTGTTACGGATGTATATATAAACACCCGGATCAATAATCCGGGCGATGATCCTGATCTTACTGTGGTTGATGTGAGCAGGTTTAATATGAATTTGGCCGGTAAGCCGGTTGAATTCAAAATGAATTTACGTACCCCTATTTCCGACCCCGATATTAACGCATCCCTGAAAGGCAAATTAGATCTTGGGCAGGTGAAAGAATTTTATCCGCTGGAAGATGGTGAAACCCTGAACGGAATAATTGAAAGCGATATGACTGCCCGCGGGCGCTTATCAAGTATTGAGAACCAACGCTATAATGAATTTCTTTTTAACGGACGATTTTCTGCAAATAATATAACTTACGTAAGTAATGATTTTCCACAGGGAGTTGAGATTTCCACTGCCGACTTCAGGTTTTCACCCCAAATGGCCGATTTAAGGGCATTCAGGGTTAACATTGGTGAAAGCGACATAGCAGCTTCAGGCCGTATTGATAACATTCTGGGTTTTGCGCTTAATGATGAGATGCTCAGGGGACGATTTGACGTAAGGTCATCATTTCTTGATCTTAATCAGTTTATGGTGGAAGAGCCGGAAGAAGTTCCTGATGATGAGCCGATGACCCTTACTGCCATCGAAATACCGGCAAATATCAACTTTTTACTACAGGGAAATTTTGAAAAGATACTCTTTGGTGACCTCGAGATTACCAATGCCCGCGGTAATATTCGAATAGCCGATCAAACAGCGCGTCTGGAAAATCTGCGAATGAGTATGCTTGACGGCGTAATGGTGCTTAACGGGTCTTATAATGCGCGTAATATCAATCGTCCTGAGATTGACTTTGGTTTGAATATTTCGAATTTTGACATTCGCAAAACCTTCAATACATTTAATACCTTCAGCGTTATTGCTCCCATTGGTAAGAGAGCAAGCGGAAGATTTTCAGCCAATTTCAGCCTGCAATCACTATTAAACCAAAATCTTGATCCATTACTAAATACGCTTGCTGGTAGCGGAAGGCTGCAATCATCTGCTGTAAACATTGAGAACAGTCCTGCACTGGTAGGACTGGCAGATAATCTTAAGCTCGATATGTTTCGACAGTGGGATATTCGCGATGTACTTGTGTTTTTTGAATTTAAGGATGGTGAAGTGGAAGTTCAGCCCTTTGATGTAAATTTCGGACGTTCCAGCGCGCGTATCAGCGGAACCCACTCTTTCGACCAATCCATCAATTATGTGATGGGTCTTTCGATTCCACGTGCCGAGTTTGGTAGCGCTGCTAATCAGGCCCTGGAGAATCTGGTTAATCAGGCGGCCGGCAAAGGTTTGAATGTAACCCCGGCCGAGACAGTTAATGTGGGAGTAGGCATTACAGGTACGGTAAGTGATCCCAGAATATCCGTAAGTCTTGCCGAAACAGCAGGCAACTTAAGAGATCAGGCCCAGGATGCCATACAGGATGCCGTGCGCGATGTGGTTGATGAGATCAGAGATGATGTGGATGAGAAAATTGAAGACGCATCGGAGCAGGTAAGGGAAGAACTTGAGAAGAGAGCGCAGCAGGTTGTTGCTGAAGCTGAAAGGCAGGCAGCCAATATTCGACGTGAAGCCAAAAATGCTGCCGATGTAATAAGAAGTGAAGCCCGCGCCAATGCCAAAAAACTTGAAGATGAAGCCAGCGGTCCCATTGCAAAAGCCGCTGCAAAAAGAACCGCCGAAGAACTTATACGGGCAGCTGATCAAAGGGCAGACAACCTTGAGAAAGAAGCTGATGAACGTGCAACCAGACTGGTAGAGGAAGCTAACCAAAGAGCCGACCGGATCAGAGCCGGAGAAGAATAAGTTTATTTAGATTTTCGAAATGATATTTTGATTGCAGGCATTACAGAAGACTTTTGTAATGTCTGCAATGCATTGATCGGATCAGAAAATACTTTGATCAAAAATGTCTCTTTGGGTTGGTTCCTCTTCTTCTAACCTTTCGCAATCAGTTTCAATATTAAGAGGTGTTAATGGGGGTTCAAAGTCACCCATAGAAATATTGATCGATTCATCCTCATAAAGTCGCTTCATAAAGAGAGCCCAAATGGGTAACGCCATATTTGCACCCTGGCCTAAGGTAATTGTTCTGAAACGGATACCTCTGTCCTCTGCACCTACCCACACACCGGAAACCAGATCGGGTGTAAGGCCAACAAACCAGCCATCTGAATTATTCTGTGTAGTACCTGTTTTGCCGGCAATAGGATTTTCCATATTATAGGTAAGTCTTAATCTTATCCCTGTACCACTTTCCACAACACCTTTCATCAATTCGAGCATAAGGTACGCGGTTCGTTCATTCATGGCTTCGTTTTGAACAGGATTAAAAGATTCAATAAGATTGCCATTGTTGTCTTCAATATGGGTGATAAACCGCGGTTGTATATAAACTCCTTTATTGGCGTATGTGGCCATGGCTCCTACCATTTCATAAACTGAAAGATCGGGTGTACCCAATGAAATGGCTGGTACCGGATCCATGGGGCTGGTAATTCCCATCCTGTTCACCAGGTTAATAAGTGCGTGTGGGCTGTATCTCTTAATAAGAAAAGCAGAAACATAGTTCACTGAGTTTGCCAGTGCCCACTTAAGGGTTACCATTTCGCCTTCTTTTCGGTCAGTTGAATTTTTAGGTGTCCATATGGTTCCATCCCACAACTCGAAAGAAACCGGGGTATTGGGGACCTTGGAACAGGGACCGAATTCTTCTTCCTGCATGGCCAGAGTATACAAAAAGGGTTTAAAGGTTGAGCCTACCTGCCTTTTACTCTGTGTTACATGATCAAATTTAAAATGCCTGAAGTCAATACCACCAACATAAGCCCTTACAAAACCTGTTTGCGGTTCAACAGACATTAGTCCAGTATTGAGGAAAAATTTGTAGTACCTTATAGAATCCATGGGAGTCATAATGGTATCTTTCTCTCCCTTCCAGGTAAACACACGCATGTTTGTGGGTGTATTGAAATTGATCCTGATGGAATCTTCGGGCATATTAATTCTGCGCAGATAGCGGTATCTGTCACTTCTCCGCATGGAGTTGGTCATTAGCTGATTTACTTCCTGATTAGTTAGATCGGTACCAAAAGGTGCGTTGGAATATCCTTTCCAGTGATCAAAAAATTCCTGCTGAAGATAACCACCCATATGCTCTGCAACTGCTGCTTCGGCGTGCCGCTGCATGCGACTGTCAACAGTTGTATAAATCTTTAAACCATCCTTGTAGATATTGTAATTTTCGCCATCGGGTTTAAAACGGGAATTTGACCATTCGGTAAGCTCTTGCCTGAGATATTCACGAAAATATCTTGCCGGGCCGGTATTCTGATCCTGAACCTGAAAGTTTGACATATCCAGTGGAAGTGTCCTTAATGAATCAAATTGTTCCTGATCAATGTAACCATAACGGGCCATTTGACTTAAAACTACATTTCTTCGTTGTAGTGAACGTTCAGGGTTTCTGACTGGATGAAGCCAACTGGGAGCTTGTAAAATACCCACAAGAACTGCTGCTTCTTCAGTTTTTAGAGAGTCGGGAGTAGTTGCGAAGTAGGTTTTAGCTGCCAGTTTTATTCCAAATGCATGGCTTCCGAAATCAACAGTATTGAGATACATGGCGATGATCTCATCCTTGGTGTAGTTTCTTTCAAGTCGGGCAGCAATAACCCATTCCTTTAGTTTAATAATAACTATTTCCAGTGTAGATGGATTCTCCTGCCTGGGGAAAAGATTTTTGGCCAACTGTTGTGTAAGGGTACTGCCACCTCCGGCGCTACGCTGCCCTCTTAGAATCGTGCGGAATATCACACGCATAACGCCTCTTATGTCAACACCTGAATGATTACGAAATCTTATGTCCTCGGTCGAAAGCAGCGCTTTTACCAACTCTGGTGAAAGTTCGTCGAAATTAACATTTGACCGGTTATGAATATAAAAAGTCCCCAATAGTTCGCCGTCAGATGAATAGATCTCGCTTGCCAGATTGCTCTTGGGGTTTTCCAATTCTTCAAAGGAGGGCATAAATCCCCATAAACCCAGCGAAATGGTACCGAATATAAGTATGGCCAGAACAACTGGCAGAAAAACAATAATCCAAAAAACTTTCAGGTATTTTCTGAAGCCTCCGGCGTTCTTTTTGCTCATTTCTTTAGATAATTAGTAATATGCTTTGTTTTTAACGGTAAAATCGTGTTCTTATTTCCTTTCTATGCGTATACCAATATCCGTAATTCCTTTAAGATATTCTTCGCGCATAGCCTGTTCAATTCTGAACAGATATTCTCCTTCAACAGGAAACCACACATCGCGGCGAAAGTGAAAACTATTGGTTTTAATATTACCGAAACCCTTGCCTGTCCAGTTTCCTGCTCTGTCGGCCAGAATAGTTTCTATCGTATCGCGGAAAATTCTTCCGTCAGGAAACTCTGTTTCAAAAAATACAATGAAATTTCTGTATGAATATTCATTGTTGTTTCTAACATTCAGAAAAATATCGTAAAGCTGTGTGGTATCATTAAAAGAATTTGAAAAGCTTACTACATCTTCAAAATACCAGCCATCGGTATCAATGCTTTTGTTTTTTTCGAAAACAACATCAGAACTGCAGGCCCAAAGCAATAAAAAGAATAGTATACCTACCGGTATTATTAATATTGTTTTTTGGGAAGTAATATTTGGTTTATGATTTTTCATCAGATTTTTCAATTGTACTATTCAATTCTCTTTGGTAAAGTTTGTTGTTTTCTGTGAACGAAACAATACCAGAGATCACTGTTGGTTTCTTTTTCTGGATTTATTTTTTTTTCTTTTCTTTTTAGCTGAAGATTTGGGGTTATCAAAACGTGTAAGACTATCCTCCTCGTAAGCTGTTTCTCTTTCAGTCTGATAATCGGGTTCCTGAAATCCTTCTTCCTGCAAATCTTCCGGATATTTTTTCCTTTTGTTCAATTCCTGTATTTCTTTAACCCTGCTTACAGAAACGCAAATGAATGATGAGGGATTTTCCTGGTAAGAATACCACATCAGGTTACGTAAAATATCTGTTTTTTGATGGAAAGCTTTGCCCTTTTTTGTTTCAAGCAGTATCTGTGTATCGGGATGATTTCTCAATGCATCTATATAGCAGTCATTTTCGTAATTGATACAGCACTTAAGTTTGGAACATTGTCCTGTAAGTTTCTGTGGGTTAAGTGAGAGTTGTTGGGTGCGGGCAGCGTTGGTTGAAACAGAACGAAAATTTGTGAGCCATGTAGAGCAACACAATTCCCTGCCACATGATCCGATACCTCCCAGCCTGCTGGCTTCCTGGCGCATACCAATTTGACGCATCTCAATCCTTACATTAAACCTTTCGGCCAGAACCTTGATCAATTCACGGAAGTCAACCCTTTCATCAGCAGTATAGTAAAAGATCGCCTTGGTTTTGTCACCCTGGTATTCCACATCACTGATCTTCATATCAAGTTTCAGATCTGATGCTGTTTCGCGTGAGCCATGCATGGTTTGTTCTTCCATGTTGACTGCTGCAACCCATTTTTCAATATCTGTAACTTTGGCCTTGCGATACACTTTTTTGAATTCTGTATGGCGTAAGTCAACCTTTTTCTTTTTCAGTTGCAGATTAACAATTTCTCCTGCAATGGTTACAATACCTATGTCGTGGCCGGGAGATGCTTCTACAGCCACAATATCGCCTTCTTCGAGCTGAAGTTCTTCAGGAATTTTGAAAAAATCTTTCCGGCTGTTTTTAAAACGTACCTCAACAATATCAGTAGCAGGGAAAATTTTCGGAGGTTTTATATCATCAAGCCAGTTGAACACATTGAGTTTGGTGCAAGAGTGTGCATGAACTTCTTCCTGCCGCGTGGTATTAGGGCTGGGGGCACAGCGGCAACCCCTTGATATAAAGTTGTTTTTTTCCAATTTTGTCATGATTGATGAACTTACAAAATTAAGCAAATAAATCATTTTTTTGCTTTCATGATCCTGCCGCTTTTCAAAGAAAGGTCAGTAAACAGTATTTTAGGATTGGCATTCCTTTCTACATGATAAATGGCTTTGGAAAACTCCTCTGTCATGGCAAGTGCAACTTCGGGACGCAGAATTACAGAAAACTTTTTGATAAAGTCTTCTGATTCAGGATGTATTTTTACAAGATCACTGGCGTGATAATTTAACAGGATACACTGCCTGAACACTTCCAATGCGTATGATAACAGGTTTTTTTGCCTTTCCCTGCCTATTTTAGAAAGATTCTCAACATATGAAATAATCTCCTTGACATCAAATTTATAACACACCCTTAACCATTCGCGCAGCAGGTTTGTATTGTTTTCCAAACCTTCCTGGTTTTCCAGCATTTCAAGTGCATGATAAAAGTTGCCGTCGGCCAGAAATGCAATCTGATCGGCCTGTGTTTCATTGCAATTGTAATGGGTTATAAGTCCATCACGAACCTGTTGATCGGTAAGTCGTGGTATTTTTACCAGTTGGGCGCGCGAGCGAATGGTATTTAAAATCAGATCCTGGTTCTCACTTACAAGCAGGAAAAGGGTTTTCTCAGGGGGTTCTTCCAGAATTTTCAGAAGTTTTGGCGCTGCAGAATGATAAAGCCGCTCAATCATCCATATAATTACTACTTTAAACTCGCTTTCGTAAGATTTATAACTGAGCACCTTCACAATTTCGTTGCAGTCCTTCGCATTGATAATTCCTTGTTTATTCTCTATTTCAATGCTTTTATACCAGTCATTTAAGCTTACATAGTTCGATTTTTCAAGAAAACTCCGCCATTGAACAGCAAAGTCTTTGCTTATCAAAGGAATATCGCCTTGTTTTTTTGACGGAATGGGATAAAAGAAATTAAGGTCGGGATGGGTCAGTTTGTTATATTTCAGGCATGAAGAACACTGTCCGCAGGCATCATCCTCCCCGGGGTTCCGGCATGCCAGGTAACGAGCAAAAGCAATGGCGAGGGCAAGTTTTCCGCTACCCTCAGGACCAAGAAACAACTGAGCATGGCTTACCCTGTTGTTTTTTGCATTATTAATGAGCTTTTTCTTAATGTCTTCCTGACCTACAATATCTTTAAAATACATTCCGGTGGTATTTAAAAGTTCAAAAATACCAACATTTCGTTGAATGATACAACAATAAATTAATGATCAATTGTAAAGTTTTATTTCAAAGGTGATTCTATGCAAAAGATCATATTTTTATCATCGTAAACTGAACTTTTTGTAAAAAAGATTGTATTTCAAAATTTGGAAAAAATAAAAAGTTATAAACAAAAACTGACACTCTGAAATGCTTAACTGTATTGAATTTTGCCTATGCAAACGTTTGCTGTGTTGGAAGAAAAGTGCAATTTGCATAACAAAATTGATAATTAATAGTTATATTTGCAGTGTAAATCATGACCTGATATAGCCAGATTTTGCAAGTTAAATATTTTCGTACCTTTGCAGGCTTATTTTTTCAGGCAAAAATCTTACATCATGAGACAACAACAATTTGTAAAGATTCTTCTGATTGTTGCAATTCCCCTCCTTATTTTCACTGGCTTGATATTAACAAACAGGACTGTTACCGTGGAGGAGGTTGCAGTGGAAGAAGATTACAATCCACATGATCTGCCGGCCATCCTCGAGAGAGGAGTGCTTAAGGCAACTACCGATTACAATTCAACCAATTATTTTGTATATCGTGGTCAACCTATGGGTTTTCACCTCGAACTGCTTAAAATGTTTTCGCAGCATATAGGTGTAGAACTTGAAGTATTTGTATCCAACGATCTTGAAGAAAACTTTGGCTGCCTTATGGCAGATGATGAGTGTGATGTAATTGCTATGGACCTTACCGTAACCAGAAGCCGAAGAAATCTTTTGTCATTTACCGAACCGCACAGCCAGACACGCCAGGTACTCGTACAGCGCCGACCAGATAATTGGTACAATTTGCGTTCTTCTGAAATCGAAGATTTCCTGGTGCGTAATCAACTTGATCTTATTGGTAAAACTGTTTACGTTCAGAAAAATTCCTCTCATATTCTTAGGCTCAGAAATTTAATGGAAGAAGTCGGCGATACTATTTACATTGTTGAGGTTGATCAGGAAACAGAACAGCTTATTGAAAGAGTAGCCAACGGCGAAATAGATTATACTGTAAGTGACGAACATGTGGCAAAGGTTAACCAAACCTATTATGCCAATATTGACACTCAAACTCCGTTAAGTTTTCCTCAAAATTTGTCGTGGGCTGTCCGTCACGATACACCGCTTCTTAAAGAAGCTATTGATGAATGGATGCGTGACTTTAAGCAAGGCCGTCAATATGCAAATCTGTATGCAAAATATTTCCGGAATCCGCGCAGTTCGCTTATGGCACGCAGCCAGTACCATTCTCTGGGTGGAGGCCGAATATCCATATACGATGACTATTTCAAACGATTTGCCGATGTAGTAGGTTGGGACTGGCGCCTTATCGCTTCGCTGGCTTTCCAGGAATCGCGGTTTAATAATACTGCTGAATCATGGGCCGGTGCGTTTGGTATTATGCAGCTAATGCCCAATACAGCAGCAATGTACAATGTCTCGCAAAGTTCATCTGCAGTGGAAAATATCCTTGCAGGGATCAAATATCTCAACTGGATTGACAGAAGATTACAGGATATTATTACCGATGATGAAGAAAGGAAAAAATTTGTCCTTGCTTCTTATAATGTGGGTATTGGTCATGTGCTGGATGCACGCAGACTGGCTGAAAAATATGGTAAAGACCCTAATGTATGGAAAGATAATGTAGATTATTACGTTTTGAATAAATCGAAACCCAAATATTATCTCGACCCGGTAGTACAATTCGGATACGCCAGAGGTTCAGAACCTTTTTATTATGTAACTGAAATACTTGAAAGGTATGAGCATTATAAAAATGCCCTGGATAGTTAAAATAATAGTAAGAAGTTTTTTTCTTTAACCGGTTTCCTAAAGCCCGCTTATTTTTTTTAAGCGGGCTTTTTTAATTTTTGGCCTTGTATTCTGTTAATGAGCTTCCAGCCAGTTAGTGCCTGTATTCATATCTACAACAAGCTCAACATCCAGCTTCATGGCATTTTTCATGTTGTGTTCCACGATTTTTTTCATCACATCCAATTCATCTTTTTTTACATCAAACACAAGTTCATCATGTACTTGCAGTATCATTTTTGATTGCAGTTTCTTCTTTTCCATTTCTTCAAAGATCCTGATCATGGCCAGTTTGATCATATCAGCAGCTGAACCCTGGATGGGGGAGTTGATGGCATTTCGCTCAGCATAACCGCGCACTGCACCGTTTGAACTATTAATGTCATTAATATAACGTCGTCGACCCATTATGGTTTCTACGTATTGATGCTCGCGGGCAAAAGCAATAGTATCATCCATGTATTTTTTTATTCCCGGGTACTGGGCAAAATAGTTTTCAATGATCTCAAAAGCTTCTCCTCTTGGAATATTTAGCCGGTCTGATAAACCGAATGGAGAAATACCGTAAACAATACCAAAGTTTACAGTTTTTGCTTTACGGCGCATCTCTTTATCCACATCATCGAGATCAACACCAAATACTTTTGCAGCAGTTGCAGCATGAATATCAAGTCCATTTTTAAAAGCCTCTATCATGGCTTTGTCTTTGCTCAGTGAAGCGATGATGCGCAGTTCTATTTGTGAATAGTCGGCTGCCAGCAGGATGTGATTATTATCGCCGGTAACAAAAGCCTTGCGGATTTCACGCCCTTGCTCGGTGCGAATGGGAATATTTTGCAGGTTAGGATTGTTTGATGACAACCTGCCTGTAGCAGCAACGGTTTGATTGAATGACGCATGCAACCGCCCTGTTTTTTCATTTATGAGCTTTGGAAATACATCCACATAAGTGGATTTAAGTTTGGTAAGAGATCGGTAATCAAGGATTTTAGAAACTATATCGTGTTTGTCAACCAGTTTTGACAGTACATCTTCGCTGGTGCTGTATTGTTTGGTTTTTGTCTTTTTGGCTTTATCAACAATTTTCAGTTTGTCAAAAAGGACATCTCCCAATTGTTTTGGAGAACCAATATTGAACCGGGTTCCTGCCAGATTGTATATTTCCTTTTCAATACTTTCTATATCTTTTTGAAGTTTCATGGAATACTCCTCCAATGCCTTGGTGTCAATTTTTACACCCTGGCTTTCCATGTTTGCCAGCACATAAATGAGCGGAGTTTCCAGCTCATCAAAAAGCTTTGTAAGATTATTTTTCTTAAGCATGGGTTCGAATACTTCCCTGAGTTGCCGGGTAATATCAGCATCTTCGCAAGCATATGCTGTTACAATATCCAGCGAAACATCACGCATACTTTTCTGGTTTTTCCCTTTTTTCCCGATAAGTGATTCAATACTCATAGGTTGATAATTGAGATAAGTTTCAGCAAGAATATCCATATTATGCCGCATATCGGGCTGTAACAGGTAATGAGCCAGCATGGTGTCGAACAGTTTACCCTGTACCTGTATGTCATAGTTTTTCAAAACCCCGATATCGAATTTAAGATTCTGACCTGTTTTTTCAACTCGGGTATCTTCCATTAACTCCTTAAAAATGAGCGCCAATTCTTTTGCTTTTTGCTGATCTTCGGGGAAGGGCACATACCATGCTTCACCGGGTTTTATACAAAAGGCAATACCCACAAGTTCTGAGTTAATGATATTAAGGCCGGTAGTTTCTGTATCAAAGCAAAAAGAACCTGATTTTTTAAGTTTTCTGATCAGTTCTTCAACATCGATATCCTTTTCAACAGCCTTATAATTATTGTCTTTCATTAACTGTTCTTTTTTCTCGCGGGTATGCTGGGCAGGATCTTTCAGGGCATCGGTACCGGCAAAAAGATCCATTTGTCCCTGCATTTTTTCCTGCGAAGGCATGGCTTTTGGGGCTTCCTCTTTTATATGTTCAAAAACCCTTTTGGCATAGGTGCGGAATTCAAGTTCATCGAACAGCGGAATCAGGATATCCGGATTTGGGTCTTTTAGTTTAAAAGCTGCTTCATCCCATTCAACCGGTACATTCAATATAATAGTAGCAAGGCTTTTTGACATAAGAGCCTGCTCAGAATTTTCCTGCAGGCTTTCGCGACTTCGTTTTTCCGGTACTTTCTCAATATTTTGAAGAATATTTTCAATGGAGCCAAACTCGGCAATGAGTTTTTTGGCTTTCTTTTCACCAATACCTGGTACACCGGGAATATTGTCGGAAGAGTCACCCCAAAGGCCAAGAATATCAATGAGTTGTTCCGGTCTTTCAATACCAAACTTTTCACATATTTCTTTTACACCAAGAACTTCGGCACCGTTACCCAGACGGGCAGGTTTGTACATAAAAATATTATCTGAAACCAGTTGCCCGAAGTCTTTGTCAGATGTCATCATAAATACTTTGAAACCATCCTTTTCGGCTCGTTTGGCAAGTGTTCCGACAATGTCATCAGCTTCATAGCCGGCCAGCTCCAGGATTGGGATATTGAATCCTTCGATCAGTTTTTTGATGTAGGGTATTGATGTAACGATATCTTCAGGGGTATCTTCACGATTGGCTTTATAGGCAGTAAAATCGGTTTGCCTTTGTGTAGGGGCAAAGGCATCAAAAGCTACTGCAATATGAGTAGGTTTCTCTTTTTTAAGTATTTCCAGTAAAGTATTGGCAAAACCGAGCACCGCAGATGTATTCAAACCCTTTGAGTTTATACGGGGATTGCGGTTCAAGGCAAAATAGGCCCGGTAAATAAGGGCCATGGCATCAAGTAAAAAGAGTTTTTTCGGTTCAGACATATTTCTTCTTCTTTAAATTTAGAAGTCAAAGATAATGATTGACCCCGACAATATCTTTAAAATGAAAAAGGAATTACTGATCGCACATGGAAGAAGTTTCAGAAACTTCCGTGTTGTGTTCGTTTGATGATTTCATTCTGAAGGCTTTCGCCCAGGTCATTAAAATAATCGGAATATCCGGCTACTCTAACGATAAGATCGCGATGTTTTTCAGGATGCTTTTGAGCATCTTTCAGAGTTTCTGCATTGATTACATTGAACTGGATGTGATGTCCGTTAAGCCGAAAGTATGTGCGAATGAAATCAGAGAGTTTCTGCAGTGCTTCATCGTTCTTAAAAAATTCAGGTGCAAATTTCTGGTTAAGAAGTGTACCCCCGGTTTTTATATGATCAATTTTGGCTGCAGAAAGGATTACAGCAGTGGGTCCTTTAACATCGCAACCCTGCACAGGGCTTATACCTTCGCTCAGAGGTTCGCCGGCAAGGCGGCCATCGGGCATCGCACTGATTCGTTCACCAAAATACACATGGCAGGTGGTGGGCAGCATATTGATGCGAAACACACCGCCGCGGTATGATGGCCGGCCATTTACTGCATTATAAAAGCTGTTAAAGACATTTATTGCAAACCGGTCTGCTTTTTCATCATTATTCCCCCAGTGGGGTGTTTCGTGAATAAACCGGTGACGCAACTTTTCATAACCTTCAAAATTTCTTGCCAGTACATTCCTGAGTTTTTCCATATTCAGAATTTTTTCTTCAAACACCCATTTAGTAATGGCCGAAAAGTTATCGGTTATAGAACCCAGTCCCACACCCTGTAAATAGCTGGTATTGTAGCGCGCTCCTCCGGCATTGTAATCACAGGCATTGGAAATGCAGTCATCTACGATCAAAGACAGGAATGGCACAGGCAAATGTTTTGCATAAAGCTCCTCAATGATATTATTGCCTTTTATTTTGATATCAATAAAGTGCTGAAGCTGCTTTTCAAAGTTCTTGTATAAAGTTTCCGGATCATCCGGATCTTTTTCTATGGGAAACCCGGTAAGTTTGCCGTTTTCGGGATTGATACCTTTATGAATCGTAATTTCCAGTACCTTATTCAGATTGAAATAGCCCGAAAGGGTATAGGCTTCGGTACCAAAAGCACCGGTTTCCACACAGCCTGATGCTCCGCCGTTTCGGGCATCTGTAATTGACTTTCCCTGGTTTAGCAATTGCTGAATGATGACATCGGTATTGAAAACTGATGGTTGGCCAAAACCGGTTTTGGTAATTTGCAAGGCCCTTTTTATGAAACGGTCGGGATTTTTGCTGCTGATCTGCACCATCGAACTGGGTTGCAACAGGCGCATTTCTTCAATTACCTCAAGTATGAGAAATGACAATTCATTTACAGCATTGGAACCATCTTCTTTCAGCCCACCCAGGTTAATAAGACTGAAATCGGTGTAAGTATTGCTTTCTTTGGCTGTTACACCCATTTTGGGAGGAGAAGGATGGTTGTTAAATTTTATCCAGAATGCCTGCAGAAGTTCGCGGGCTCTTTCCCTGGTTAATGTGCCCCTTTTAATACCTTCTCTGTAAAAGGGGTATAAATTCTGATCCAGACGACCCGGACAGAAGGAGTCCCACGGGTTTAGTTCAGTTATAACTCCCAGGTGGATAAACCAGTAATGCTGAAGGGCTTCGTGGAAGTTGCGGGGTGCATGTTCAGGCACCCGTCGGCAAATGGCAATCATTTCGGCCAGTTCATCCTGGCGGTACGGTTCGGTTTCAACTGAAATCAGGTTTTCCAGTGCTTCAGCATGCCGGCGGGCAAAGGCAACGATGGCTTCGGCACTTATTCGCATAGCTTCCAGTTGTACCAGCTTTGAAGTTTTCTTATCTGGGTCAGATTGCCGTAGTAGTTCTTTTTCTAACCTCTCAATTTGGCTTACGTAAGCCCGCATGCCTGTTTGAAATACTTTTTTCCCTGCCACGGTATGACCGGGTGCGCGTTGTTCCTGAAATTCAGTGAATATTCCTGCTTCGTAAGCCTGTTTCCATTCATCATTCATGGCATTAAACAGTCTGTCACGCTGTGTTTTCCCTTTCCAGAAAGGGATTATTATATCGCGGTAAGCTTCCCGGGTTTTGTTATCAACTTCAAATGATACTTTCGGTCGCGAATGAATGATTTCAAGATCTTCCAGCGAATGCAGGCAGATTTCAGGAAATGTAGGAGTAGCTTTGGGTTGTGGGCCGCGCTCACCTAAAATAATCTCATTCTCACCTATATAAACAACTTTATTTTTCAGAATATAGTCAAATGCTTTTGCCCGTTGAACGGGAACAGCATCTGCTGTATTAATGTAGTTACGGTAAAATTCAGTTACCAGTATTGCCCTTTCCGCGGAAAGCGATGGTCTGGTTTCCAGACTTTTTCTTCTTAATTTGCTGATCCTTGCATACATGTGTTTTCTGTTTTGACTGTTTCGCAGGCTTTAACCTCCCAGAGTTACCATTTCAGCGGAGGCACAAAATCTTTGTAAAATTTTTTCCGCTTTTTCCATTGGGTATTCAGGCATTTCTTCACAATTGTAAGGCAGGTTAAGTCTTCGGTATTTTATTTTTGCTATGGTATGATAAGGTAGCAGGTCTATTCTCTTAAGTCCGGAAAGGTTTTCCACAATCCTGAATATTTCATCCAGATTTTCAGAGGTATCAGTAATGCCTTCCACTAAAGGGATTCTAATATGGATGTCACAGTCAAGATTGTTTAATTTCATAAGATTTTCAATGATAACTCTGTTTTCCCTGCCTGTATATTTTTTGTGCAAATCGTTATTTGCCAGTTTCAGGTCGTATAAAAAGAGATCGGTAACGGAGGCCACTTTTTCAATATCCTGCCAGGGTGCAAATCCTGATGTATCCACACATGTGTGTATATCATGCTGTTGCGATCTCAGCAGAATCTGATATGCAAATTCTGCCTGCGAAAGTGGTTCACCACCCGATAGTGTAATACCCCCTGATGATTGCTCGAAGAATGGTAAATCTGTAACAACGTCTTCAATTATTTCATCAGGAGTGTAGTATTTACCAATAACCTGCATTTTACTGAGTGAATAAGAACCGGTTTTCTCATCTTTCAACCATTTTCGGGGTTTAAACTCAAAGCTTTCGGGGTTATGACACCAAGAGCAGCGCAGCGGGCAACCCTTTAAAAAAATGGTTTTACGGATGCCCGGTCCGTCATTGACAGAAAAACTGCGTATATCATAAACCAAACCCTTTATTTGCGTGTCCATTGTAAGAAAAGTTTTTGAAAAAGCCCGTTTCCGGTAAAGGAAAACAGAAATTGCCGGCTGCTATTGCCAGCAGTCAAAAAAAAAGATGAGAAACATGTATCAGCAAATCCAGCAGGAGAAAAGACCTTTGCCGTTGTTTCCGTAAAGGGTGGATATGAAAATGTAGTGATTCATTGTGCTTTTGTTCTTTACAAATATAATGGATTTTTGGTATGAAAAAATAAGAGGCTGTCTCAAAAGTGCTTTATGGTCGTTGAGCCTGTCGAAACGACTGCTGATTATCATATAGATAAGCGCTTCGATGAGCTCAGCGTCCAGGCTACATAATGCTTCTGAGACAGCCCCTTACACCCAATGAATGAGATTTGATTAAATCAAAACCTTACTTCCACCTTTTCCCAGTCCACAATGTTCCAGAATTCTTTCACATAATCAGGACGGCGGTTTTGATAATCAAGATAATAGGCGTGTTCCCATACATCGCATGTAAGCAGTGGGGTATGGCCATCGCGCATTGGATTTTCAGCATTGGCAGTTTTGATGATCTCAAGTCCGCCTCCAACCCCTTTTACCAGCCATGCCCAGCCAGAGCCAAATTGTGTTGCTGCAGCACCGGCAAATTCTTCCTTGAATTTTTCGAAAGAACCAAACTTGTTATTTATAGCTGATAACAATGCACCGCTTGGTTCATCCTTGCCGCTGGGAGACAAACAGTTCCAGTAAAATGTATGGTTCCACACCTGGGCTCCGTTGTTAAAAATTCCTCCCTCAGCCTTTTTGATGATATCCTCAAGGCTTGCATCTTCAAATTCTGTTCCTACCACCAGTTCATTGAGTTTATTCACATAGGTTTGGTGATGTTTTCCATAGTGAAAACTGATGGTTTTCTCGCTGATAACTGGCTCCAGCGCATTTATCGCATACGGTAGAGCGGGTAATGTGTGTTTCATACCTGTGCTTTTTTTGTGTTAAACATATTAAGCAAATTTAAATAATTTAGCAGCTATTGTCAAGTTTATCGTCAGGTATATTTTTGTATATTGTGATAAAAAATTGGTAAACATTTCCAACCTTTTAAAAGGATAGTCCGTCTTTAATTTAAACATCAAATTTTTTTCTGATGCAAAGATTCAGAAACCTTTATTTGTTTATTACAGCGATAATGGTATTGGTTACATCCTGCAGTAAGGATGAACTGACACTTCCCTCAAAAGTATATTTTCATTTTGGGATGACTTCGTATAGCGACAGTGAAAATGAAGAAGATATTAAAAACGGCAATGAATCAACAGGCCAGCCAGGGCCGATAAGTTTTTCTATTGGGGAAGGAACTCTTGTTATTGCAGCCATTGAATTTGACGGTAAAAGAGCTCAAGGGCAGGATGTATATTTCATATCCGATTTCCAGGATCCCATAGTAGCTACATTACATGAAGAAGGTACCCAGACACCGGTTGATTTTGATATCCCCCAGGGCATTTATAAACGTATTGACATTTCGTTGCATCTGGGTAACGGTTCTGATGTTGCTCCACTTAAACTAGAGGGGGTGTTCAACAGACCGGGAGTTGGGGCGGTTACAATTATTTTCGAATATACTTTTGATGATATCATTACCATTCGCTCAACAGGCAGCGGATCAAACCAGGAAATTACACTGAGGAAAGATCAACCTTCAACCGCTATGGTTCAGCTGGATACAGGCTCGCTTTTCGCGCTGGTCAACCCCGGAGTATTTATGAATGCAGATATTTCTGTGGAAAACGGCCAGAATATTTTAAGGATCAGTAATAATCATAACCGTAACATTTTCAATCAGATTGCAGCACGTATGAATAATGCATTCACTATAGTGTTTGAATAATACTTTTAATGGCTACTGAGTTATATAGTGAAGAGAGAATTTTAGAGGGTTGCCGGCAGGGGAAGAGACAATACCAGGAGATATTATACCGGCGATATGCCCGTAAAATGTACGGCATATGTTTGAGCTACGCGGGCAACAGACCCCTGGCACAGGATATGTTGCAGGAAGCCTTTATCAAAGTATTTAAAAATATAGGCAATTTTAAAAGCCAGGGTTCTTTTGAGGGATGGATCAGAAAAATTGTGGTAAATACCAGTATTGATATGCTCAGGCAAACCGGGAAGGAGCAATTTATAGATGAAGAATATACCGACTTACATATCTCTGCTGAAAATGATGCCTTACCCAAGCTTCAGTTGAAGGATCTTCTGGAGTTTATTGCCAGGTTACCCAAAGGTTCACGTATGGTTTTTAACTTATTTGCTGTAGAAGGATATACTCACAAGGAAATTGCACAGGAGCTTGATATATCAGAAGGAACATCAAAATCACAGTTTAACAGAGCCCGGCATTTACTTAAAGACTGGATTGAAGAAACTCATAAATCATAATTTCCATGAACATCAATCAATGGTATAAAAACATTGTCAACTCAGGTACTGAAGCTCCTCCGGAAACTGTTTGGGAGAGCATTCAGGATGAGTTGGATGTTGATGCTGTTTGGACACGGTTAGATACTTCCCTCAGTAGCCATGCAAGGAAAAAGCGTTTTGCGGCTTTTGCCGTTGCTGCAACGCTTTTTCTTGCCGTGTCCACCCTGGGGTTATGGTTTCTTTTGTCGACCGGTAGTTTGCAAGATACTAAAAAGGCTGCTCAACTTGAACAGGAACAAGAAGAAATCACCGGTGATACCACATCTGCAATAGCACAAAAGGGTGAAGCTGTTGCTAAAGATTTGGAAATTATTTCATTGCCAGCCTCCGTTGAAAAAGATCTTCAAGCTAAACAAGATATGCAGTTAGCTCGAATCATTACGCAAGATGATTTTAAACCCGGTCAGTCACCGGAAATTGCCTTTGAATCAGCAGTTACTCCGATTGAGCCATTATCAATGCTTCTTGCGGATGCGCAAATCCATATTAATCAAATCAATACGTTTGATTTTAGTCCATCATCTCTGGGTAAAAGCGATATTGCAACTTATACAGGAGAGGCTGTTTGGACCGGGAGCATACATTCTTCAACCTATTTTGGCCTTACCGGTCAGCTGGCCAATACCTGGATGCTCAATGATAAAACATTTTCAGGATTAAAAAGCGATGAGCTGACATTTACTGATCCTTCATTTGGCAGCAATATCGGGTTACAGATCGGTACTGGCCTGAACCAAAGGTTGGGATTAAGGGCTGAGTTTTTATTGCTGAGCCGCAATCGTCAGACATACAGAGAATACATTAACGGAAATTTTGTAACAAACGATATCATTCTGGATTATTATGCCCTTAAGTTGCTTGCCCGTTATAATGCCGGAAGTTATGCTCGTCCGCATTTCCTGCTGGCGGGTGCATACACTGGATTCATTCAGCAAGCTACGCAGGTGATTGATGGCATTTCGAAATATGTAGATAATGAGTATGAAAACCTCGATTTTGGAATAATTCTCGGTTATGAATATCCGGTTCCCCTGACCAGCCATCTTACTTTTACACCAGGAATATTTGGGAAAATGGGCTTAAATAATGTTTTTTCAGGCAATGAAAGTATTCCTTTTTACCTGAACCGAACCCGCAACGCATCTGTAAACTTATCATTTGCAATTACTTATTCTTTTTATTGATTTCTTTCCAACCCTTTTCCTTTTTTTACCGTCTAAGAGGTATAAACGTCACTATTGTGTAACCAAAAACTTTGAATTATGATTAAGAAACTCAGTTTGATTTTGACCCTTGCAGGAATAATGGTTTTTTTATTTGCTGCTTGTGAAAAGGATATTAATGATACAGATGGAAAAGGAACTCTGAAACTTTCCCTGACTGACTCACCCATTGATACTGATGGGATAATAGGTGTGTACATTACTTTCATCGATGTAATGTATCATACACCGGATGATGATGAATGGTACAGTTTTGAAGATTTTGAAGGTCCGCAAACCTATAATCTTCTTGACCTTACCCGCGGCGAAACGGATCTGCTCGGATTTTTTGAACTCGAAGCAGGAACGTATACCCAGTTAAGATTCATGCTGGAAGCACCTGCTATGGGTGGTGGAAACCATTCAAACCCTGGTTGCTGGCTTGAGTTTGAAGATGGCACCGAGGAACCTCTCTTTGTTCCCAGCGGAGCACAATCCGGTTATAAAGCAGTGGGCCAGTTTACGGTTCCTGCCAACGGCACCGTATCAGTAACTGCCGACTTTGATGCACGGAAATCTGTTGTAAAAGCAGGTAATTCAGGTATGTATATACTCAAACCTACTATTCGCCTTATTGTGGATGACCAGGCAGGTGCAATTGCAGGTGATGTTTTCAATATTCAGGAAGAACATCAGATCGTAATTTATGCCTACGAAGAAGGTACTTACACAGAGGAAGTAGCTGCCGACCCCGATCCGGAAACCCCACGTTTCCCCAATGCTGTGGTTAGTGACCTGGTGGATGAAGATGGCCATTATTTCCTTGCATTTCTTGCGCCTGTAACTTACGATCTTGTTATTGTTCTTAACCTTAACGATGAGTTTGAACAGGTGTTAGGTCTTGCAGAGGGTATTGTGGTAGAACCCAACGAAGTTACCATTGCAGATATTGATCTTGAAGATTATTACCAGGAAGATGATGATAATGGTGATGATAACGGCGATGAAGATGACGAATAGTCTGTTTTTGCAATAAAACCGAAAAAACTCAGTCAGAGAACCGGCTTCTGCATTTAATTTTCAGAAGCCGGTTCTGTTTTATATGCATTTCTGGTTCTGATATTTTACAAGTTTTAGTTATCTTAGCGACCAATTTTTGTCGTGAGCTGTTTCTGGCTCTAAAATGAGCTGATCGACCATGATACTCCTATTTATTAGTTAAATAAAGGATCAATTATGAAGAAAATGATTTCCTCAGTCCTCGGATTTTTATTCCTTGTATTACTTTTCGTTTCATGCGGCCCTTCAGCCGAAGAACAACGCCAGCAGGAAATAGAAGACAGCCTTCAGTTGGAGAAAGACCGCCGTGAATTGCTCGACAGAGCAGGAAGGTTGTTTGAAACACCATCTGATACCCTCAGCGAAACTGCTGATGGCGATTCCATCTGATGCGAATTTAACCCTCCTTACAGTGAAATATTTTGCAAGAATCAGTCTGCGCAGGCTTGCCAGGGAAAAACTCTACACTGTTATCAATATAACGGGATTGGCTCTGGGTATGGGCAGTGCCTTGCTGATTTTACTTTTTCTGAGATTCGAAACCACATACGATAACTGGCACACCCAAAAGAATGATATTTACCGGTTGGGCACCCAAATGCATATCCTGGATCAGGAGCAAAACTTTGCAGTGAGCAGTGCAGGCATGGCACCCTTACTGGTCAATGAGTTTCCTCAGCTTCAAACGTATGTCCGTGTTTTTCATGTTCATTATTTTCTGAGGGATTTGGTTTACAAATATAATAACCGACATTTTTATGATTCAGAGGTCTTTGCCGTTGATTCGACGTTTTTTGATTTCTTTACTTATGAATTTCTGGAGGGAAAGACACAAAATGTGCTCGCCGACCCGTTTTCTATTGTGCTTACCCGAAGTATGGCAAAGGAAATTTTCGGGGACTCATATGCCGTGGGGAAAAAACTATGGGTTAAAAATGCCGGTTACTTTACAGTTACGGCTGTGGTTGAAGATTCTCCTATTAATACTCATTTTCAGTTCAATGCATTGATCTCGGTTTCCACTCTCAATGAACTGGATCATATGTTTGAGAAGGCATTTGGCAGGGGTGTTCACTGGTCACATTTTGAAAATACACTGGGAAGTCTGATTGTATGGACGTATGTAAAGACCAGCGAAAACTTTGATCCCGATGATTTTCAGGAGAACCATTGGCCGGAATTTCACAGACAATATATCAGTGAACTTATTGAGAGACATCAAATTGATGTAAATCTCATCTTTCAGCCGCTTACCTCCATACATATGGATGAGAATCTGCTGTATGACCGGAGTAATGAGATGGTACAGGTTCAAACAATGACCCGTCAACTCGTCAGGGTATTTTTTGTTATTGCGATTTTCCTGCTTTTGGTTGCTGCCATTAATTATACTAATATTCTGATCAGCCATTTTAATAAGAGAAAAAAGGAAATGGCTATAATAAAAGTTCTGGGGAGCGGAAGTCGACAGTTATTTGCAGGTTTATTTGTGGAATCATTTGTTACTGCGTTGGTAAGCTTGGTTTTAGCCCTGTTTATGGTTGAGTTGGTTATTCCATTTATCAATGATTTTCTGGTATTAGATCTTACGCTTAAGGTTGCAGATGATTTTATGATTGCGGTGATTGTGTTTTCTGTTTTCTTTTTTACGTCATTTCTGGCAGGGTTATTCCCTGCTGTTTATTTTGCTCAGATTTCTGCTATCAAACTGCTGATGCAGCGAATGCGTGCCGGCAGGAAATCAATATTATTGAAAAAGGTACTCGTAACAGTTCAGTTCACTATTTCGGCTTTTATGATCTCTGCATCATTTGTTGCCTATCAGCAAATGAATTATATGCAACGGATGGATCCGGGTTATACTTATAAAAACATTGCCGTACTTGAAATACATGATAATGATATAAGAGCGGATTTAAACTTTCTTGACAGCCTTTTTCTTGAAAATCCAAAGACGGAAAAAACTGCATTAAGCAATTACATTTTCAGTAGTTTTCCCAT
The DNA here is from genome assembly GCA_046261715.1 of Bacteroidales bacterium. GTDB lineage: Bacteria > Bacteroidota > Bacteroidia > Bacteroidales > UBA7960 > SKVR01. Next base: position 7,080 of record JBHEOF010000009.1, on the reverse strand, counting down.
AAAACATACGGCTCTGTTTGAGAAGAACAATCTCCAAACGGTAAGGTCATTCAATACCATCCAGACCACGGGCAGATATCTTGATCTGATGGATGTAAAATTTTTTGCCGGCAATGAGCCCGTCAATCCTGAAATTATCGATAAAACCAATGGAGTTTTTGTGAATCAAGCGTTTGTGGATTCTATGGGTTATGATGACCCTATTGGAAAAATCATAACCACCCACTTTCAGTTCCTTGAAGGTCGTTTACGTGCCGACAGACCCATTGCCGGTGTAATGGATGATGTTCATTATGCAGCCTTACACGAGCCGGTTGAGCCGCTAATTGTTATGGGTATGCGATCTTTGCCCAATTATTTTGTTGTCAGATTTTACGATAGTGACAGGGCCGAACAGCAAAGTATTATTAACTCGGTTTGGGATCAGTTTGACTCTTATTATCCTGCAGAATTCTATTTTCTTGAAGATATTATTGAAGACTTCTTTTTAAAACAAAGCAATCTGAGTCGTTTTTTTGGATACTTTGCCTGGCTATGCGTTCTGATTTCATTCCTTGGAGTGTTTGGTATTACCGCCTATAATATGGAGCAACGGACGGTTGAAATTGGCATCCGGAAAGTTATGGGTGCAGGTTGGTTGGATATTTTTTCAACCTTTTTCAATGATTATTTAGTTTTACTCTTAATAGCCTGCATATCAGGAGTTGCTATAAGTTATAAACTTCTGGGGCAATGGCTTGCCGGATTTGAATACGCCGTAAAAATAAGTTTTTTCCCTTTTCTGATTGCCATCATTTTGGTTACGGTTACAGTTTGGCTGGCCATTGGTATCCACGCCATCCGCACTATGTACATCAACCCGTCAAAGGCCCTGAAGTGTGAATAGATTAGAGAAGTAAAAGCTTGTCCGATTTCGCACATAACTGCACGATATTTACCAATTTTCTTTTTCCGGATTGCCATCCATTCTTTATAATTAACATTTAATCAGGACATTGATGTTCTTTGCATGATGTTTGGTAATATATGTTGGTATTTAATCAAAACCCGCAAAAATGCAATTCCTTACAAGTGTAATTTTTTTACTGGTCCTTCTGATCAGTTTTTTCCTTGCCCTGTTTTTCAGAAAGTAAAAACAAGCAGTAAAACAAAATTGATATCCCATGCATCCATTGGAGCATTTGTCTTAAAATGAGTGAAGTTCAATTCACCTTTTAATGTCTTGTCATGAGAGAAATAGTCATTTTTATTCCGGAAATTGATGCACAGCAGAATGTTGAAATTGATGCACGTATCAACGGTCGCAAACGGACTCTGATATATAAAGTTGAAATTGTGGAGTGGGAAGGATGTGATCCATCAGAGGACAGGGTATCTGTGCTCAGGCGAAAAATTGCCAATTATGATAAAAACTGGCAATTAATGGAAATAGGTGCTCCCACCGGCAAGTAAATACCTTTGATTTTCAGGCAAAGAAAGATAGAAGAAAGCACCGAATGTTGATAAAAGCCTTATCAAGCCTTCAAGAAATATACATGTGGCAATTTGATGGTATTTTACTGAATTATTCTAACTTTGGGTAAACTCAAAACTATTCCTTCATGGCAAAGGCGAAAAAATTCGGTGCGTTTAGCGGTGTATTTACTCCTTCCATTCTTACCATTTTAGGTGTTATTATGTATTTGCGTTTGCCCTGGATTGTTGGGCAGGCAGGATTATGGGCCACTATTGGTATCATATTGGTTGCCCATATTATTTCTTTTACAACCAGTTTGAGTGTATCATCCATTGCTACCGATAAAAAAGTGGAAACCGGGGGTACATATTATATGATTTCGCGTAGTCTGGGTTTGCCTATCGGGGGTACTCTGGGCCTTGCACTTTTCGTGGGACTTTCATTTAGTGTGAGTCTTTACTTAATTGGTTTTGCTGAAGTTACACTGAATTATTTCGGGGTTGAAGCAACCATAAACAATATAAGGATTGCAGGTGCTGCAGCTCTTTTGGTTCTTACGATTCTTACATTTATCAGTACCTCCCTGGCTATCAAAACACAATATATCATTCTGGCAGCTCTGATTCTATCACTTCTATCCGTTTTTCTGGGTAGTCATGATTTTGATCCCAATCGACCGTTAATAGCATCTATGGATGGGGCACTGCCATGGATTGCTTTATTTGCCATTTTTTTCCCTGCGGTAACAGGTTTTGAAGCGGGTGTTTCTATGTCGGGCGATTTAAAAGATCCCCGGAAAGATATCCCTTTCGGAACCATTGGGGCGGTATTGGTTGGGCTTCTGGTTTATGTGGGGTTGGTTTTCTTTTTATCTCATACTGTAGAGCGGGATTTACTTGCTAATGATCCGAATGTATTATTTGAAATCGCATTGGTACCGCAACTGGTGGTTGTGGGTATTATGGGAGCAACGCTTTCCTCTGCCCTGGGAAGCATTTTAGGGGCGCCACGCATTTTGCAGGCTACCGCCATTGACCGTATTACCCCCTCTGTTCTGGGAAAAGGCTTTGGTGCATCCAATGAGCCCCGCAATGCACTGATCTTCACATTTGTTATTGCCCTTGCGGGGATTCTTATCGGTGAACTTAATGCCATAGCACGTATTGTAACCATCTTCTTCATCATTACCTATGGATTTCTTAATATTACCTATGCTGTTGAAAGCTGGGCCGGTACCGATTTCAGGCCTGGTTTTAAAATACCGGGTATTATCAGTATAATTGGTGCACTGGCATGTATTGTAGTAATGATTCAACTGGATATCATTGCAATGATTGGAGCTTCCCTGGTGCTGATAGGGATATTTCTTTTTCTGAAACGTCGGGAGCTTACTCTGCAAACAGGTGATACCTGGACAAGTATATGGGCATCATTGGTGAAAACCGGCCTGGGGAAACTTACTGCGGGAAGTCAAAAATCACGTAACTGGCGTCCTAATATTATTCTTTTCAGCGGAGGGGTAAAACAAAGGCCTTACTTGATTGAATTGGGTAAAGCCCTTGTGGGAAAACTGGGAATATTTACCAATTTTGAACTTGTTGAAAGCAAAGATGAAAAAAAACTTTTCAGCAAAAAACAGCAGATCATTTCTGAGAAAACCCATGATCATAAAGGAGTTTTTACCCGAAGGCATGTATGCCGCGATGTGTATGAAGGCATTGAATCCATTGCTAAAATTTATGGTTTCTCGGGCTTTGAACCCAATACCATTCTAATGGGATGGCCCGATAAAAACCATAATTCCGATGCATTTGCAAAGCTTATTAAAACGTTCAGAAAACTGGATTATAACCAGGCTTATCTCCATTATGATATTGAATCAGGGTTTGGTAAAATGAAGCAAATTGATATATGGTGGGGTGGAAAAGGACGTAATATTAATCTTGCCCTGGCTTTAATACGTTTCATAACTTCTACCAACGAATGGCGTAATACCCATATCAGAATTCTGGTTGTAAATAAAAACTCTAACCTTACTGAAAGGTATTACGATTTAATCGGGCAGATGCTTGATAATCAGCGAATAAAGGCAGATGTAAAAGTTATTAATAATAGTGTTGAGCAATTGCCTGTTGCAGAGATCATGCACTCTGAATCCATTAATACGGATCTTTCCGTTTTAGAAATGGGAGATAATGACGAAGATTTTTATGAAAATATAAACGTACTTTTAAAAGGCCTGAAAACTACGATGATCATACATGCTTCTTCGGGCTTTGATGAACTCACTGTAATTGAGCCGGAAGTTGATAAGAAGCTTACAGAAACCGAAAAAGCAGAAAAACCAAGGTTTGTTATTTCAGAAAAGTTAAAACTTGCTCAACGTGAGATAATTGCCAACGAAGTTTATAACATCTCGAAAAAAATTGAAACGGCTACAGGTAAATTTTACCAGGAAGGATTTGATCAGAGTCTGGCCAAAATTCTCGCTTTTCAGGATGATCTTAAAAATATTGTTTTAAAATCTACCGATCAACTTACTGTGACAATCAGAATTGAAAACCAGGAAGATCAAAAAGCAGAATTTCTGAAGATTCTAAATGATTTTTCCTTCCGGGCTCAAAAGAGCCTGAAAGAGTTTAAGCAGGATGTGCTTGTTTTTCTGAAGGAGAGTCTGCATTCCAGCACAGGCAATTATTTTAATGAACTTGATCACTATTTTCGTGAAATACCTGTGCATATCCGCATCAAATATAACAGGAAGGAATTCAAACTGCTAAAAGCAGACTCATTTACCACCGGATTATTCAAAGTTTGGAAGTTGTTTAAATCCCGCATAACAGGTCAACCGGCAGTTTACAAAATAAAAGCACAACGTGCAGCAAGATATTTTCTTTATCATAAAAGACTTGAAACCCAAAAGGAGTTACACCATCAGTTTGCTCGATATTCTTTTGAGTATATAATTCATATCCGAAAATTATTCTCCGACTTTTATGAATTGATTGAAAAAGGCAGAAGCGAATCGGCAGATAAGCAAAAGTTGAGAAATATCATCCAGATGGAAAAGGAGAGATTTTCTGCTGCCTTAGTACTGCAGGAAGAGAAGTCTGGTGATTTTTTCAGTAATCTGGGCAATACTCTTGAGAAAAACCTGCTTGATGATCTTCAGATGTTCAATAATCTGCTGGAAAGGCCCGGTTCTAATTTTTTAAGTAAACAATTCCCTGAAGCATTTAAGAATGATGATGATTTGCTTGAATATGTTACATCTTTTCCTGAAGACTGGCATGCAAATATCAATCTACTGATCAATAAAATTTATCTTGATTTTCATCTGCAATCCTTAAAAAACCGTATAGAATCGAAAATCTATAAATATAATTTTGACTTCAAAACCACATTAAAAAATTCAGTATTACAGCCACTGGAAGAGCTTAAAAAACAGATTGATAAATACTTACAAACGGGTGATGCGGGTAAAAAACCTGAGCCGGCAAAATTCCACAATATTGATATTGATGAAGAGTATAATGAACTGTATAATGAAATAACAGCATTATTTGGCGAACTTCCGGAAGCTATGTCAATTACAGGAGAAGATCTTGCCAGGAAGCTTGAGCAGAACGATCTTAACGAAGCAGATGAAATTGTTGTAAAAGTCAGGAAAACAGTTGAGTTTTCCATTGCTTCTGAACTTATAGATTATGCCAGGAAGCAGGGTGTGGAGGCATCAGCTTCCCTCTCCGGTTCGGTTGCAGCCATAAAAGATATAATCCGGCTTATCAATTTCAACTTTTTTGATGAAAGTGATGAAGAATCACAAAGCAAAGATGATAAGAAACAACTGGCTGAAGATTTTCTAAAAAAAATCGAACAACAGGAAATCGCAATAACCAATGTTTTTAAGGGTTATAAGGAATCCTTGAGCAAAGGATTAAAGAATGCTTTCGCACCACTTTCGGCAAGTATTATTGCGAAAACATCAGGAAGTATTGAGAAAAAATTTAAAGCAACCAGAACCCAGAAGGTATTGGGCCAATATGCAGGTTGGTATAAAGACCTGTCATTAAATCTTCAGAAGCAGTTTGTTAAACTCATATATTCGAAAAGCGAAAGCATACTCTGGATGGGGCGTATGGAAAAACCGGTTACAGAAGCAGGGCTCTCCAACGAAGATGTTTATGCATATCTTGAGAAATATGCTCCATCAGATAAAATGTTGAAGCAACTGCCATTCTATTACAATAAATTATTCAGCGGCCAGTCAGGGATAGGGGATGATTTTTGGGTCGGAATGGAGGATGAAATATCAAAGGCATCCTCTTTTATTGAAAGATTTAAAGACGGAAATCCAGGTTGTTTGATCATTACAGGAGAAAGGAATTCAGGGAAAACCGGTTTATCAAAATATATTGCCCGAAAATATTTTAAACCTGAACAAATTCATGGTATAAGAGCCCCACAGGAATGTTCAGCTAATTTGCAACTTTTCGAACATAATATCCTGAAATCATTATCATCAAACGGAAAAGAAATTGAATCAGCCCTGAATGGAATGCAGAACCCCTGTGTAATTATTATCAACGATCTGGAATTATGGTGGGAAAGAAAAAGCGGTGGAGCCGTTGTTGTGGAAAGACTAATGCAACTTATAAGAACACAATACCAAAACGTTTTATTTATCATCAACATAAACATCCATTCACTTAAACTTTTAAATCAGATAACAGGCCTTCAGTCTATGGCACTGGGTAATATTGTTTGCTCAGGTTTTGATGCCAGAGAATTACAAGATCTTATTATGCTCCGCCACAGGGCAGGGGGTATGAGCTTCATGCTTAATAAAAAACATGAAAGTGAACTCAGTGCATGGGATTATGCAAGCTTGTTTAATCGCTTCTTCGATATAAGCCATGGTACTCCGGGTGTTGCGATCAATCTGTGGCTGGCGTCTGTTGAAAAAGTTAGTGGAAAAACACTGTATTTACGAAAACCATCAAAACCTGACTTAAAGTTTTTGGATAAGCTTACCAGGGAACAAATTTTCTATCTCATACAGTTTGTTTATCATTTGAGGCTTTCCCTACCCAAACTGGCTGAGATCCTTCAAATGGAAACCGAAATCGTTGAAAACAGGATCATGAACCTCAGACAGGCAGGTATTTTACTGGAAAAATTTACAAACGTATATTCCATTAATCCTGCTTTACATCAACCTCTGGTATCAAAAATGAAGGAATTGAAACTTATATAATGATACTGTCTTCTTAAAGCTATGAATGCACATTGAAGAAAGAAACCGATAATGATATTTGAATTATGGAAATCGTATATACAATTATAGTTGCAATTGCTCTTTTTGTATTGCTTCGGGCAGGCAGGTATTTTATAAACCTTGCTACCCGCAACAATCGTTATCATGATTATTTTCTGAGAATATTTCCCTGGGTTGAAGTAATATTGTGGTTTGCTTTTATATTCTGGACTCTTACGCTGTTCTTTGGTGGTACTTCCTTGTATCCTGTTGTTTCGGGAAGCATGGCGGTGGCATTTGTTTTATTATTTAGCTGGTTCGTATTGCGTGATTTCTTCTCTGGTGCTGTCATACGTGCCAGTCAGTC
>JBHEOF010000089.1:9561-9874 GCA_046261715.1 Bacteroidales bacterium | reverse complement strand
GCTCCATACCCACAATGATGATTGGTAAGCACTAATCCATCGTCCGAGATCATTTGGCCGGTGCATCCACCAAATATTACTACGGCATCTTTCAGGCTTGCCTGGTTTACATTGTAAATATCATCGGCTGTCAATTTAAACCCTTTTGACTGCATATCTTCAATGGTATATCCTTCAAGAAGTGACAGAAGCCACATTCCTTCATCGGCCCTGGCACTATTAAAAAACAGCATCAGCATCAGTGCAAACGAAATAGTCCCTGACTTGTTACTGCTAATAAAACTTTCTCTGTTATCATGCTTGCTCATATGGG
>JBHEOF010000089.1:0-9421 GCA_046261715.1 Bacteroidales bacterium | reverse complement strand
CTGTAAAGCATATGAAGTGGCATGCCCATCACATTAAAATAGGATCCTCTGATCTCTTCCACCCCAACGTAACCGATCCATTCCTGTATGCCATAGGCTCCTGCTTTGTCGAAGGGCTTAAAATTCTGAATATAATAGTTTATTTCCTTATCTGAAAGATTTCAGTTTTATCAGGAGTTCCGATGCACATTGTCCCGATCAGATAGGAAGCAGCACAACGGTGTTTGAAATGAAGGAGGTGAGTTTTGAAGAGATCAGGAGGGCGTTGACGGAGGGGAGAGGGGTGATTGAAGACGGAAGACGGAAGACGGAAGACGGAAGTTGAGGGCGATAGCCCGAAATCCCGAGAGCCGAAGGCGATTACTACACGGCATGTGGGGTTGGGTTTGCCGCTGTTTAAGCAAAATGCGGAGATGAGCGGTGGTTCGTTTCATATTGAATCGCAGGTGGGCCAGGGAACTACGGTAAAGGCAATATTCGGCCACAGCCATATTGACCGTCCGCCCCTGGGTGATATAGCCGGAGTGCTGATGATGATGGTGGGATCGAATACGGAAATTGAATATCATTATAAACACACCAAAGACGGTAAAGAATATGTGTTCGATACCCGCGAAGTGAAAGAAGTGCTGGAAGATATGCCGCTGAACGATCCGGCGGTATTGAGGCAGTTGAAGGAGATGGTGAGGGAGAATTTGGATGAAATGATGGAATAGGAGACCGGAGACCGGAGAACGGAAAAGGGAAAAATCCGAAGCACTAATATCGAAATACGAATATCGAAATGCGAATATCGAAATACGAAATACGAAGCACGAAATATGAAATCATAAATTGGAAATCTGAAATTTACTTTCTTAATTTCTTATTTACTTATTTTCTAAACCTAATAACTTAATAACCCAATAACTAATAACTAAACAACATAACAACCGACATAAAATCGTTTATTACTTAATTTAAATGGGAGATTAAAAAAATGACAAAAATTAAATCATTAGCTGATCTGAAGAAGATGAAGAGTAATCTTCAATCGCAGATTGCGTTGCGTGAAAAGAGTGAAAATCCTGAGGGAAGGATTTTGGTACGCGTAGGGATGGGCACCAGCGGTATTGCTTCGGGTGCCAAGCAGGTTATGGAGTTTCTGATGGAGGAACTCGATAAAAGAAATGTAGATGCCATTGTAACCCAAACGGGCGACATGGGTTACAGCTATGCCGAGCCCACGGTAGAGGTTACCGTTCCCGGTAAAGAGCCTGTTGTTTTCGGTGATGTGGATCAGAAAAAAGCTGACGATATTATTGAAAAATACATAAAGAACGGAGAGTTGCTTGATGGCATCATTCCACAGAACTATGAAACCATTGATAAAAAATAAATCTTAGGAGGAATTAACGAATGGCAAAATATAAAATGCATATGCTGGTTTGCGGTGGCACGGGGTGCCAGGCTTCAGCCGGTGGAATGCTTTTCGAAAACTTAAAAAAAGAGGTTCAGGAAAACAACCTGCAGGATGAGGTTCAGGTGATTGCAACGGGTTGTTTTGGTTTTTGTGAAAAAGGACCCATTGTAAAGGTTATACCCGATAACACATTTTATGTGCAGGTAGAACCCGGTGATGCAAAAGAACTAGTTGCAGAACATGCTATAAAGGGACGTGCGGTAAAGCGCCTGCTTTATACCGATCCTGTGAAGAAGGAGCAGATTCCCGATTCAAAACATATGGGCTTTTACAAGAAGCAACTGCGCATTGCACTGCGCAACTGCGGTATGATTGACCCTGAGAATATTGATGAATATCTTGCTGCCGATGGCTACGAGGCCATGGGCAGGGTATTGCTGGAGATGAAGCCTGAAGAGGTGATCCAGGAAGTTATCGATTCAGGTTTGCGTGGCCGTGGTGGCGGTGGATTCCCTACCGGAGTAAAATGGCAGATTGCCAGCAAAAACCACGCTGACCAGAAATATGTGGTTTGTAATGCCGATGAGGGCGACCCCGGTGCATTTATGGACCGTTCCATCCTGGAAGGTGACCCGCACTCTGTGCTTGAGGCGATGGTTATTAACGGTTACAGTATTGCTGCCACCAAGGGTCTGATCTATATCAGGGCCGAGTATCCGCTGGCGATCAAACGACTAAAGATCGCCATTGAACAGGCACGTGAATATGGTTTGCTGGGTAAGGATATCCTGGGATCGGGGTTTGATTTTGATGTGGAGATCCGTTACGGAGCAGGTGCTTTTGTGTGCGGTGAGGAAACTGCACTTATCCACTCCATGGAAGGTGAAAGGGGGGAACCGACCTTTAAGCCCCCGTTTCCCGCGCAAAGCGGATACATGGGTAAGCCCACCAATGTGAACAATGTGGAAACCTATGCCAACATTCCGGTTATCATTAACAAGGGTGCCAAATGGTTTGCTTCTATCGGTACTGAAAAATCAAAAGGTACCAAAGTATTTGCGCTGGCAGGAAAAATCAACAACGTAGGTTTGATTGAAGTGCCCATGGGTATTACCCTGCGTGAGGTGATTTTTGAGATTGGCGGCGGTATACAGGGCGGCAAAAAATTCAAAGCCGTACAAACAGGTGGCCCTTCAGGTGGCTGTCTTACCGAGAAACACCTGGATACGCCCATTGATTTTGACAACCTTCTGGCCGTGGGCTCTATGATGGGATCGGGTGGTATGATCGTAATGGATGAAGACGACTGTATGGTATCGATGGCCAAGTTTTACCTTGACTTTACCGTAGAAGAATCGTGCGGTAAATGTTCGCCGTGCCGTGTGGGTAACAAGCGCCTGTATGAGCAGCTCGACCTGATCACCAAGGGCAGTCAACCGAAAGGGATCTCGACAAACTGAGAAACCTCAGCTATGTGATACGCGATACATCGCTTTGCGGACTGGGACAAACATCGCCTAACCCCGTACTTTCTACCTTAGACAATTTCTACGATGAATATCTTGCACACGTGAAGGAGAAACGTTGTCCTTCAGGTACATGTAAAGAACTGATCCGTTACGAGGTAATTGCCGAAAACTGTGTAGGATGTACAGCCTGTGCACGTAACTGCCCGGTTAACTGTATTTCAGGCGAGCGTAAGCAGGTTCACGTGATCGATCAGTCGTTGTGTATCAAGTGTGGTGCATGCCTGGAGAAATGTAAGTTTAATGCAATTGCAGTGATTTAATAAACAATAACCGTATTATATAATGGAACTTATCAAATTAACAATAGACAACAGAACTGTTGAGGTTGAAAAGGGTACTACCATTTTTCATGCAGCCAAAAAGCTGGATATTACCATTCCCACCTTGTGCTACATGAACCTGAAGGACCTCAATATTGAACATAAACCCGGCGGTTGCCGCATATGCGTTGTGGAGGTGGAAGGCCGCCGCAACCTGGCACCTGCCTGTGCTACCGAATGTTTTGAAGGAATGGTGGTTAAAACCCATACTGTAAGGGTACTCAACGCCCGCAGAACGGTACTGGAGCTGATCATTTCCGACCACCCGTTTGACTGCCTCGTATGTGCCAAATCGGGCAAGTGCGACCTGCAGGATATGGCTGTTAAGCTGGGTGTAAGGGATATTCCTTTCCAGGGAGAGAAATCGACCTACAAGCACGACTATTCGCCGGCTATCATTCGCGATATGGATAAATGCATCATGTGCCGCCGTTGCGAGACCATGTGCAACGATTTCCAGACGGTGGGTGTGCTTTCGGGTATTCATCGTGGGTTTGAAGCTGTGGTTGCTCCCGCCTTTGAGCGCGATCTTGATCACAGCGAATGCACCTACTGCGGACAGTGTGTGGCGGTTTGCCCCACAGCAGCCCTTACGGAGGTTGACCATACCCAGCAGCTGATCAACGACCTTTCCGATCCCAATAAAACCGTTGTGGTACAAACTGCTCCTGCAGTGCGCGCGGCCCTGGGCGAAGAGTTTGGCCTGGAGCCCGGCACACTGGTTACGGGTAAGATGGCTGCTGCTTTACGTCAGCTGGGATTCCACTTTGTGTTTGATACCGACTTTGCTGCCGACCTTACCATTATGGAAGAGGGCACCGAGATGCTTGACCGTTTAACCCGCCACCTGAAAGGTGATAAGGATGTGAAACTACCCATCCTTACTTCATGCTGCCCGGGCTGGGTAAACTTCTTTGAGTATTATTATCCTGATCTGAGTGATGTGCCTTCAACAGCACGTTCGCCCCAGCAAATGTTCGGCGCTATAGCAAAGACGTATTTTGCTGAGAAGCAAAAGATCAACCGTAAGGATATGGTGGTGGTTTCTATCATGCCCTGTGTTGCCAAGAAATATGAGTGCACCCGCGAAGAGTTTGCCACCGATGGCAGCCCCGATGTGGACTATTCCATCTCAACACGCGAACTGGCCAACCTGATCAAGCAGTCTAATATTGATTTCAACAGTCTGCCCGATGAGGATTTTGATAAGCCCATGGGTGAGTCAACCGGTGCTGCTGTAATTTTCGGTACTACCGGAGGTGTTATTGAAGCTGCAACCCGCACAGCATATGAGCTTTACACCGGCAAGAGCCTTGAAAAAGTTGATTTTGAAGCTTTGCGCGGATTTGATGGTATTCGTTCGGCAAAGGTAGATTTCAACGGTGTTGACATCAACATAGGTATAGCACACGGACTGGGTAATGCCCGCAAGCTGCTCGATGATGTAAAAGCCGGCAAGAGCAACTACCACGCCATTGAAATTATGGCCTGCCCCGGTGGTTGCATTGGTGGTGGCGGTCAGCCGCTTCACCATGGCGATTCTTCTATACTGAAAGCCAGATCAAAAGCCATTTATGCCGAAGATAAAGGCAAGAAGCTTCGCAAATCGCACGAGAATCCCGATATCATAAAACTGTATGATGAATATCTGGGCAAACCCGGCAGTGAACTTGCACACAAGCTGCTGCATACGCACTATTTCGATAAGAAAGCCAAACAGGTTTTACTGGATTAATTTTTAAACCCGCAAACCCGGTAAAGTTTATAATTCCGGGCTTTGCAAAGGGTTCTGAATAATACTATTTCGAAACAAAAAAAATCAACATAATGACTTCCATAAAAGTTAAATTAAAAGAGAGCGAAGTGCAGAAGCTCAAAGAAGTTGCCAAAAGCTTCAACAACGAAGCCGGCGAACTGATCAATGTACTGCATAAAGCCCAGGAGATCTTTGGTTACCTGCCTGCTGAGGTGCAGGAGGTTGTGGCACAGGAGTTGAATATTCCGGTGGCCAAGGTATATGGTGTAGTAACGTTTTACTCGTTTTTCACCATGTTGCCCCGTGGTCGTTTCCCCATTTCCATCTGCACCGGTACTGCATGTTACGTGCGTGGTGCCGAGAAGGTGCTGGATGAGTTTAAGCGCATCCTGAAGGTGCCTGTGGGCGAAACCACTGCTGACGGCAAATACTCCATCACCTGTCTGCGCTGCGTAGGTGCCTGCGGACTGGCACCTGTAGTAATGGTTGGCGACAAAACTTACGGTCGCGTTACTACCGACGGGGTGAAGGACATTCTGAAAGAGTACGATAACGAAGACTAATCTTCGGCTTTGTATGATTACTCCCATTGAGGGGGACGGGCTTGTGAGAGGGCTTGTTCCCCCTTTTTTTTTGGGGAGAACGGAGGACGGAGACCGGAAAACGGAGATCGGAGACCGGAAAACGGAGACCGGAGACCGGAAAACGGAGGATATTTAAGATTTTTTTTTCAGATGGTGGGAATAGGGGTAGAGACGCGCATATCGGCGCGTCTCCAAATCCATCAGGGGAAATACTGTACAGACGCGCTTTCCGGCGCGTCTCCAATTAAAAAGGATTATTTTTTAACAGATGCGCTTTTTGCATATCTCAAATTATAGGGATAGTTTTATTTAGATGCTTGCTGGGAAGCAGTGACGCACCGGGAAGGGCGTCTCCAATAAAAAAGGGATGATTTTTCTTGAGATGCGCTATTTTTATCATCTCAAATCATAGGGATAGTTTTTTATATACGTGCCGGAATTAGTGACGCGCCGGGATGCAGTGACGCGTCGGGATGCGCGTCTGTACAAAGGTGAGATGGGTTTGCTGGGGAGACGCGCCGATATGCGCGTCTGTACAAATTAGGAAGGTTTTCACAGGAGACGCGCCGGGATGCGCGTCTCTACGAAGGGATGGTGTATTGAATTGCAAGGGTGTTTGCAATTTTGTATTTTGATTTGTAATTTAGATAGGGTTGTTGTAAAATGAATGTAATGAGAAAGAAGAATTTATATTTTCAAGATAGATACAGAGTTCCATCTTCCAGGTTGAGTGGGTGGGATTATAGTTCTCCGGGAAGATATTTTATTACAATCTGCACAAAAGAGATGATAAGCTATTTTGGGTATATTGATGCAGGAGTCATGCATTTGAATGATCTTGGGAAGTTTTCTTCTGAATACATGAAAAGAATAAATGATCATTATGAAAATTTTAAAGTACACAACTATGTGGTGATGCCCAATCATCTCCATGCCATTATTGAAATCAGAAAAAGAACCTCAGATAAAAGTCAGGCAGAGTTTGGTCCTTTGGTATCAAAATCTCTATCATCGTTAATTAATCAATATAAAGGAAAGATAACCAAGTATGCCAATGAGAATAATTTGCCATGGGGTGGCTGGCAGGAAAGATTTCATGATCATATAATCAGAAATGATTTTACTTATAATAAGATTTATCAATATATTTCGCAAAACCCATCCAACTGGCAATCAGATCGATATTTCAGAATATGATTTCCAAAAATTCTATCTGAATTGGATTCCCATCAATATATTTTTATTATTATGCCAGCCGGAGCCCTGTAGAGACGCGCTTATCGGCGCGTCTCCAAATTCATCGAAAGAATTTCTGTACAGACGCGCATATCGGCGCGTCTCCAAATCTATCAAGATAAATTCCTTATAGATGCCCATCCCGATGCATCTTCTAATCCCAAAGGATAAATTTGTGTATAATCTTTACATCCCGGAATATCTCCCCTTAAAAGAGAAGAATTCTTTTAATGATGCCTTGTCTCTAATTTTCTTTTTATTGGAAATTCTCACTCTGATATTTACCGGAAAGCATTTTTTATCTGATGAGAAATGATTTTTTAGAGAGACGTGCCGGGATGCAGAGACGCGCCGGGAAGCGCGTCTGTACAAAGTGGATGGTTTTTTGAAGAGACGTGCCGGGATGCAATGACGCGTCGGGAAGCACGTCTGTACAAAGGTGAGATGGGTTTGCTGGGGAGACGCGCCGTTAAGCGCGTCTGTACAGAGTGAAATGATTTTTCCAGAGAGACGCGCCGATATGCGCGTCTCTACAGCAAATCATATGTTCTAAATTAAATATGATTTTTTTTAACTTTAGGGTGGATTTTGGGTTTGGGGTGAGAAAAATGGATGTATGTATGTAAAAAGTTAAAAAAAATGGTAATTTTAAAAAAAATTTTTCATCGTGGTGCATACAGGATCGGGGTTGATTTTCCGTATGATCTTGAATTATTGAAGAAGTTGCAGGGTATTGGCGGGAAGTGGAGTGATACGAAAAAGATCTGGTATGTAGATTACAGCAAGGAGAGTTATGCAAGGCTGAAGAAGGTTTTACCGGATTTTCTTATCGAAAAACCGACCAGTGATAAAACATTGCCCGGGCCCGGCCTGAAAGATGGCCGCGACAATGCCCGCATAGCCGGCAAAGATATTACCGGCGCCCTCCGGAGCAAAGATGCTGCCGGACATAAGACCGAAGGGTCTGACAGCAATACCTATCAGGCGGTTTACGATGGAAGCATCGGGAAGTACTGGATTTTGCGGTTGCCTTACATCAAAGATCTTTCGAAGAAGCTGCTGGCCTTGAAGGGTGTATACTGGAACGGCAAGAATAAGGCTTACATGGTTTTCAGGCACATGAGATCAAAAGCTGCGGTGGAAGCTTTGCTGGGCGTTCCGGACCTGTTTCCTGCGGTTTATTATAAACCCGATGAACCGGTAAACAGCAATCAGAAGGTGGTTGTAAAGGAGCATAATGCCGATTCGCGGGTTATGGAAGTACATTTACCGAAAGTAACGGCCCTTATTGAGCAGATTAAAAGACTGATGAGCAGCCGGTTCAGCAAAAGTGAGAATTGTTACCTGGTGCCTGCTACGCCCGATATGATGGAAAACGTGGGTAAAATTGCACATGATTCGGGTTTTGCGTTGCAGAGTGAAGTTGGGGCTTCTTACCTGAAAAAGCGTAATGCACCGAATATAAAAGCCATAAGGATCAGGAATATGCTTGAGAATCTCAGGCAGGAGACCCCTGAAAAGGCGCGTGTGTATATGAACGCGTACACCGATTTTTTACTGGCCAGTAATTACAGTCAGAGCACCATACGCAATTATGGTAGCGCTTTGCTGAGGTATATGCGATTTTTTGGGTATCGAAATCCCGATGAACTTAATGAACAGGATATAATGCATTACCTGGCCAAACTGATTTCGGGCGGTATTTCGGCTGAAACGGTGAGTGTGAGTGTAAGTGCTATAAAATTGTATTATGTAAATATTCTGAAGCGTGCTTACCAGGATTTGAAGATACCGCGACCCAAAACCGGGAGTAAGCTTCGCACGGTATTAACGGAGGCTGAGTGTTTTTCCATTTTCAGCCAGGTGAAAAACCCCAAACACAAGCTGATGCTGCTGATAGGATATGGGGCCGGATTGCGGTTAAGTGAAATCATTTACCTGCGGTGGGAAGACATTCTATTTGCCGAGCACAAGATACATCTGAAACATACCAAGGGCGCGCGTGAGCGGATGGTGATGCTGCCCTGGTCGATAGTGGCATTTCTGGAGAATTACAGGCAGTTGTATCCATCGGAGGGATGGGTATTTCAGGGGCAATACAAGGGTGAGCCCATAAGTTCATCAACCGTGCAGCAAGTAATGCGCACTGCGGTTAAAAAGGCCGGGCTGACCAAGAAGGCCACGGTACATACCCTGCGGCACAGTTTTGCTACACATTTGCTGGAGAGCGGCACCGATCTGCGGTTTATACAGGAGCTGATGGGGCACAAGAATATAAAAACCACGGTGGTTTACACCCATTTGACCAAACGCAGTGCCGACCGCATACAAAGTCCGCTTGATCGGATGGTAGACGGTATGCAAAAAGAAATCAAAGACAAAAAGCTTCCCCCGGCCGATAAAAGCAAAAAAAATCCGAAAAAACCTGATCCAGATTAAAAAAGTAGTATATATTTGTTGATATAAACGAGTTAGTGGCCATATTAGGATTCCAAATCAGATTCTTCAAGCTCAAAAATATTATGGACAGATTGATTAAAAACATGAGCGATTTTTAAAGCGAGAATAGTTGATAAATTGTATTTTCCCAACTC
>JBHEOF010000088.1:9442-9914 GCA_046261715.1 Bacteroidales bacterium | reverse complement strand
TTAATATCAACTAATTTTACTTTTCCGTTACCCTTCCGATCATTTAAATTAATTAAATCTAAACTATTTGATTTTTGATTAAAATAATAATTTATAGCAGAGTCAACATTCCCAATGAAATCAATAATACCATTTCCCAAAACTATTCCTTGGTTGCATAAATTCTGCACCGCTGCCATATTATGACTCACAAACAGAACCGTTCTACCTCCTTCTCTGCTTACGTCCTGCATCTTCCCAATGGCTTTTTTCTGAAATTCCGCATCTCCCACGGCCAATACTTCATCCACCACCAGGATATCCGGTTCGAGGTGGGCAGCCACGGCAAAACCCAGGCGCACGGTCATACCACTGCTGTATCGTTTAACGGGAGTATCAATATAGCGTTCCACTCCGGCAAAGGCCACAATTTCATCCAGTTTGCGGGTGATCTCCTGGCGGGTCATACCCATAATGGCACCGTTCATATAAA
>JBHEOF010000088.1:0-9398 GCA_046261715.1 Bacteroidales bacterium | reverse complement strand
CAGACTTGCAATGCGTCCTCGGTATTGTATAGTACCGGTAGTGGGTTTGGTTACTCGACTCAATATCTTTAGCAATGTACTCTTACCTGCCCCATTCTTACCAATAATACCCAATACTTCACCCTGCTGCACTTCCAGGTTGATATCCTTCAACGCCCATACATAATCACTTTGCCCCTTGCTCTCCCGCACATTCAACTCACCCACCTTCAGGTACGGATCCTCCTTCCCCATCAAATTCATGGTCCACCAGCGCTTCAGGTCGTGCGACAGGGTGCCGGTACCCACCAGTCCAAGACGGTATTGTTTGGATAGGTTTTTAATCTGTATAGCTAAATTATCATTCATATTTTTATTTCAAAAGGAAATCAAGTTCAAATAAATTATACAGTATCCATAAACCCTTTTTCCACTTTGTTGAAGATAATAATCCCAACAAAAAGTAATATAATCATAAACATTCCACTATACCCCAGATGCAGCCAGTCAAACGCTCCCTGCCCGATCATTCCATACTTGAAGGTTTCAATGACCGAGGTCATGGGATTCAACAGTATCAGCCATTGTTTATCCTTGGGGATAGTGCTCAAAGGATATATTACGGGAGTAATATACATCCAAAGTTGAACAGCAAAGGTCAGCAGAAAAGTTAGATCGCGATACTTGGTGGTCATGGATGAGAAAATGATGCCGAATCCCAGGCTAAGGCCTGCCACAAGGAAAATCAAAACAGGTAGCAGCAATGCATATGAGTTAGGAGTAACGCCTGCATCACCGGAAAAATAATACCATCCATAAATAAACAGGAAAATCACAAACTGAATCCCAAACCGCACAAGATTAGAGATGGTTATGGATACAGGAACTACCAGGCGCGGAAAATACACCTTGCCAAATACCTGCTGGTTTTCCACAAAAACTTTAGAATTACGTGTAAGGCAATCGGCAAAATAATTCCACAGGATGAAGCCTGAAAAATAAAACAACGGTTGCGGTATTCCATCTGTACTTATCCCGGCAAGATTACCAAACACAAACATAAACATAATGGTGGTAAGCACAGGCTGAATGATAAACCACAACGGCCCTAGCACTGTTTGCTTGTAAAAGGTAACAATATCCCTTTTGATATACATATAAACCAGGTCGCGATAAGCCCAGATCTCTGCAAGTTGCAAATCCAGCAGCGAAGACCTTGGTTTTATAACGGTGATATTATCAGATTGCATGATCAATAAATAAATAACCAATGGCAAAGTTATAGAATTTACTTTGCAAGAGTTCAGTAATACTACCCTTTCACCATTAAAATATCAGGGCATTATTTTATATTTCATGACCCACTACAATCAAAAAAATCCGCGCACCACTTATACCTGTCCCTTGAAAATTCAATAACTTTACCACCAAATTCAATAATTCTCATGGTAAGAAAGTTTCGGTTTATTTTCTTTGTATTTTTTCTCCTTTGTGTCTTACCTGTTTTTTCCCAGGAACTCAGTCCGGTTTGGCCTAAACCCGGGCAAACTTTACCATCTGCTGAAGTGAAATTTATGTGGAACCCGGCCAAAGATGCTGTTTCCTATAATCTGGAGGTATATGGTGATAATGAAATGAATGAGTTATTACTGGAAATCAATACCCCTGATTATTTTTATGACTGGAGTTCATTAAACACAGGTGATCATTTCTGGAGAGTTCAGGCTGTTTATTCAGATTCGATATCGGATTGGATTAATTTAAAGCAATTTAAAATTTTTACTCCTTCTCAAATATCAGACCTGGCACTATGGTTAGCAGCAGACTCCCTTGTTACGATCTCCGAAGGTAAAGTTTCTGAATGGGGCGATTTGAGCGGAAATGATTATCATTTATTACAAAACAATCCAGAGAACCAACCCGAATTAACCGAAAACGCTATTAATAATTATCCTTCAATACATTTCAATGGGACGAGTGATTTTATGACAGTTGATTTCGATCAATCATATGCTCATCCGAATTCTTTTTTCGTTGTTTGGAAAACACTTTCAACAGGGAGAAGAGTTATTCTTGATGACCAAACGAATTTAATGCTTGACATAAATTTGGGAAATGAAATCAGATTATTCGCAGGCGCAGGATTATCATATACCAAAGAATCACCTTTTGATTTCCTCATAACTACTGCAGTTTTTAATGAAGTAAACTCAAAAATATTTGAGAACAGTTCCATAAAAGTAATGGGTAATACGGGTAACAAAGAACTTCCTGGCTTAAGTTTAGGAAGAAGAACTATATATTCAGATAGATATTTTCATGGAGAAGTATCTGAAATCATTTTTTTTGACAAAGAAATAAACGCTGAAAACCAACTAAGTATCGAGAATTACTTGAAAAGAAAATATAACTTAGGCGATTATATAGAACCCGTTAATCTTGGAATTGATTATACATCTGATTATAGTTTATGTCCGATTATACTTGATGCCGGAGAACAGTATGAATCATATATTTGGTCAACAGGTGAAACAACGTCCAACATAAACGTTCAGGAATCAGGTGTTTATAGTGTTATTGTAACTGATGCTTTTGGTCATCAAAGCACTGATTCAATAAAAGTGGATTTTCCTGTTACTAAACTCAATACAGGTGATAACCTAATTTGTTCCGGAGATTCTTTACTCTTATTCCCTGATCTTCCCAACTTTGATAATTATATCTTTCAATGGAACACAGGTTCTGAAGCAAACTCCATTTTTATTAATGAGGAGGGAGAATATTGGGTACAGATTACAGATGATGAAGGTTGTGTTGCTATTTCTGATACTGTATATATTGAAATTGATCTGTTTTCCGAAAGTGTGAGTTTGGGAGATGATCTTGAACTTTGTTCAGGAAATGAAATTGAATTAATATGGGAAACCAGTAATGAAAATTTAACCTATTTATGGAATAATGGCGAAACAACTTCTTCTATACCTGTATATGAGTCTGGAATCTATAGCATTGCCGTTACAAATGAAAACCAATGCACTGGCACTGATTCCTTGTATGTGGAGATTATTGGAACAGCGCCCGAAGTAATATTTTCAGCAAATACAACATGCTTAGGTGATGTAACGGAGTTTGAAAACCTAACTGAACCTGCTGAAGGAGATGAAATAATTTCCTGGTATTGGCTATTTGGTGATGGTAACTCAAGTGATTTAGAAAACCCGGATTACACATATCCTGAAGCAGGTTCATATACAGCCAGCCTGGAGGCTACATCAGCATCAGGTTGTTCTGATAATTTCGAACTTGTAATTGAAGTATTACCAAATCCAAATGCATTCTTTGAAATACCAGATGTATGTGCCACATTTCCTGTTCAGTTTACGGATGGATCTATTATACCCGAAAACACTGAGATAATTGAATGGTATTGGGATTTTGGAGATGGAACTACAAGCAGTGATCAAAACCCGCAACATACCTTTTCAGAAGCAGGTTTACAAGAAGTTACTCTACAGATCATATTAAATAATGGTTGTTCAGATATTTTCCAAAACAACATTATTGTGCCTGATCAGGCACCTGTTCCTGAAAACTTTTCTTTGGTTTATCCTAAACAGGATCAGTATATTTTTGAAGATACCATTGAATTTTCGTGGAACTTTCCCGAAAATTACTACGCATTTGAGTTAGAAATTGCTGAAGATGAAGATATGCAATCATTTATTGGATCTTACAATACTTATAACCAAAGTTTTATTATTGAAAAACCTTCTAATAAAGAAATTTTCTGGCGCGTTAAGGCTTATAATATTTGCAGAGATACAATAACAAGTAATACTCAAAAAGTCAATTTATTTGATCCAACAGTTATTGAGGAACTAACTCTTTGGTTAGCTGCAGATTCAGCAGTTGTTTTTGATGAATACAATAGTGTTGCTCAATGGAAAGATCTAAGTAGTAATAATTATGATGCCTTGCAGTTTAATTCACTTAATCAACCAAAAATCATTGATAATGCCATTAATAATCTGCCTTCAATTCAGTTTGATGGTGTTAATCATTATATGATGATTAATTTTAATGAGGAATTTTCTCAGCCCAACTCCTTTTTTATAGTATGGAAAACAAACTCTTCAGGACAAAGAGTATTACTTGATGATTTAACGAATGTATTGGTTGATATTAATAATGGTGATGATATTCGCATATTTGCCGGTATTGGATTGCAATATCCCATCCAATCACCATTTGATTTTTTAATTACTACTGCTAATTTTAATACTGAAAGTTCAAGAATTTTTGAAAATAGTATTCTGAAAACATCGGGTAATGTTGGAAACAGAAATTTACCTGGCTTAAGTATTGGACGGCGATCAGTTTTTGAGGACCGTTATTTTCATGGCGAAGTTTCAGAAATAATTTTTTATAATAAAAATCTTAATGAGAATGAACGCATCAATATTGAAAGCTATCTAAAAAATAAATACAATCTTGGTGAAATTATTGAACCCGTCAACCTCTCCTTCGACCGCAACATCACCTACGGCTTCTGCCCCGTCACCCTGGATGCCGGTGAGCGCTTTGAAGCCTACCTGTGGAATACGGGTGAAATCACACAAACCATTGAAGTACTGGAACCGGGCATCTATAGTGTGACCGTTACAGATATTTTCGGTTTTCAGAGCAGCGATAGTGTGGAAGTGAAGTTTCCATCCTATGGGTTGAATATGAGCGATGTGACGGTGTGTTTGGGGACTGAAGTGGAACTAAGCTGGGAGGACGGAGGACGGAGAACGCCGAACGTAGAACTTAGAACGTTGAACGTTGAACGAAAAGACATCCCCCTGGCCCCCTTTAAAGGGGGAATAGGTTCGCAGGAGCTTCGTGCTTCGGATTTCGGACTTCGGACTTCGGAGTACACATTCATATGGAATACCGGTGATACCACCCAAACCATTACCGTAACTGAAACCGGGATTTACTCCCTTTTGGTTATGGATACATTGGGGTGCAGCAGGGAATTTACGGCAAACGTATTTGTGGATGATTTTGAGGTATCGGCCACCCTTGGCGAGCCCCGCCCCTTCTGTATGGGCGATACGCTGTTTGTGCAGTCGGTGTGGGAACCTGATCAGCTCATCCACGTCTGGAACGACGGCAGCACGGCACCAGGACTTCCCATTTATGAGCCGGGAGATTATACAGTTACGGTAACCAACCCCAACGGCTGTGTGGCAGAAGCAACTACCAGTCTGACTTTCCAGGGCAATGCTCCGGAAGTTGACTTTACAGCTACCACACCATGCTTTGGAGAGCCTTCGCTTTTTACAGGAACTTCCAATGTAGAGGGATCAGAGATCATTACACGCATGTGGTATTTCGGCGATCCGGGTGATGAAAGTGCAACGGGTTCAGGGGAAGATGTGAATTATACCTATAGCCAGCCGGGCATATTCAATGCTACCCTACAGGTGGAGTCGGCTGCAGGCTGCAGCAGCAGTAAAACGCTGCCGGTACAGGTGTACCATCTGCCTGGTAGCTGGTTTACGCCAAACAATGCCTGTACCGATATACCGGTACAATTCAATGATGCTTCCCAGGATGTGGAAGGAGGTATCGGCCAGTGGCAATGGAATTTTTACGATATTGATGGCAACCTGGCCGGCCAGAGCAATGAAGAATCACCTGAATTTACTTTTGATACACCAGGTAACGCTTACGTGGAACTGCTGGCCACATCAGTGGTGGGCTGCCACGACACCATAATGAGAGAAATCAACATCAAAGAATCGCCTTCGGTAGACTTTTCATTCACTACACCCTGCCTGGGTGAACCGGTATTCTTCACCGATCTTACAGAGGCATCCCCATGGGCTTTGGTTGCCAGCCAGCAGTGGAACTTCGGTGACGGGCAAACCTCACCCCAGAGCAACCCATCCTACCTTTACCAGGAACCGGGTATTTATGATGTTACCCTAAGCGTTATTGCCATAAATGGTTGTGCTCCTTCTCTTACAAAACCGGTAACTGTGCATTCTCCCCCGCAAACTCTTTTTGCTACTCCATCATTATGTGAAAAAACAGTGCACACTTTTTCAGATGAGAGCACAGTTGAAAACAGCTTTATTACTCAATGGTACTGGGATTTTGATGGCCAGGGCAGCAGCACCGAACAGTTTCCTGAATTCAGCTTCAGCGAACCGGGTCAGTATATGGTTAGTCTCACCACCACTTCTGATGCAGGATGCAGCAATAGCATAACCTTACCTATGGATGTTTATCCGGCACCGGAACCCGCATTTAGTTTCTTTCCACGCTATGGTGTGGCGCCACTTACCGTCAGCTTTACCAATCTTACTGAAGGGGCAAGCCTGTATAGCTGGGAATTCGGCGATGGCAGTAATTCAACCGACCAGCCAAACCCTGTGCATACTTTTACCGAAAACGGAATTTACGTCACACAACTCACCGCTTTCAGTGATTTGGGATGTGCAGGTACAGAATCACAGGAGATCAAGGTGATACCGTTATATATTGATGTTGTTGTAAGTGATCCCCGCTATGTTGTAAAAGATGGCCTGCTGCAGGTGACTACCACAATATCCAACCTGGGAACACTGGAGTTTGACACATTATTCCTTGAATACCATATCAGTGGCAGCGACCCCATTCGAGAAACCTGGTCGGGCCAGCTTTCGCCAGGTATGAGCACCGATTACACCTTTTCAGCCCAACTGCCATGGCGTGAAAGTTACACACATTTTTGTGTGGAAGCGTTCATTCCGCGACTGTCGCAGGATGATAATCCTGAAAATAACCGGGAGTGCTTTTCATTCAAAGATGAGTTTCGTTTGCTACCTGCATTTCCGAACCCTGCCGAAGGTTACGTAAATATTGGATTTATCCTGCCTTATTCCGAAAGAGTAACCATTACTCTGTCAGACATACGAGGCCATACACTCACCACCCTTTACGATGGCAATGCTCAGCAGGGCGTTACCACACTGCGCATTCCCATAGAAGAATTTACCAATGGCATTTACTTATACCGTGTCACATTCAGGGATGAGAGTAAAGTGGGAAGATTCATGAAGTATTAGTTCAACATTTTTCTCTCATCATTGTTATCTAGGCAAACAGGAACAAAAAATAAAAAAATATCATGTTTACTATCACCGATAAAGCCTTAAATGAGTTTAAAGAAATCCTTTCCGGACCTGATATGCCTGAAAAAGGCGCCTTACGTGTATTTGCCCGCAGTGGCGGATGCTGCTCATCCCATCAGTTGGGAATAGAAATTGCCGACCTTTCAAAAACCGATCTTGCATACCGCGATTTCAACGGACTTAGGGTAATCATTGACCCCGATGCAGAATCTGTGGCAGAAAATGCCACCATCGACTACTTCGACCATCAGGAAAGCTCAGGATTCAGAGTGATGTGGCAAAAAGAACAGCTCAACGGCGGCAGCTGCAGTTGCAATTAAAAGGGGTTTAGAGGTTTAGAAGTTTAGTGTTTAGGTATTTGGGATCAGGGACCAGAAATTAGTTTCGCTGAACCCGTTTGATAATCTTTTCTTATTTCGTATTTCGCATTTCGTATTTCGTATTTCATTTTCCGTCTCCGGTCTCCCTCCTCCGTCCTCCGTCTTCCGTCTTTCTTTTCTTCCTTGTATTTTCAAAAAAACACATTACTTTTATGTCGCTTTTTTAGCGGTGAAGCGATTCTCATCGGGGAAGCATACAACAAACAGATTTATTGTTAATATAAATCATCGATCTATGCTGGATTTTCAGAAGAAACTTACCAATGGGTTTTATGCATTACTCAGCCTTCCGGCTACTGCTATGGGTTTTGCTTTGGCAATACAGATTGCCGCATTGAGTTGGATACTTCGAACAGAATTTGGTTTCGAAATACATGAAATTGGCATTGTTTGGGCTACCGGACCGATAGCAGGTATATTCGGACAGGTGATCATAGGTGTGATAAGTGACAATGTATGGGTTTGGAACGGCCGGCGAAGGATTTTCATCTTCTTTGGTGGTGTTCTGGCATCGCTTATGATACTATGCCTTCCAAATATCGGTTTTATTGCTTCTACATTTGGTATATCCAATATCCTGATCATCGCCGTTTTCATTTCGCTCACCCTGGATATGTCAATCAACGTGAGCTTTAATCCCACGCGGTCGCTCATAGCAGATGTTACACCACCCGGGCAGCCCCGAACAAAAGGTTACACCTGGATGCAGTTCATCTCCGGTTTTTTCGGAGTACTGGCATACGTGATAAGTGCTACCCTGGGAAATTACGTTTTGCTCTACAGTTCAGTTTTGATCGTTCTTGCATTTAGCATTATTCCTCCTCTTTTCATTCAGGAACCAAGATATCTTGATACAGCGGAAAAGAAAATAAGGGCAAAACGCGATCCGCTCCTGGCATCAACCGTTTCGTTGCTTATTCCAGGTTTCGGACACCTGTATGCGAGACTGTGGGTCAAGGGCGGCGCATTACTGGTATTCACCGGTCTAGCCTACTGGGTTGCCTTAGCAGAACTGGAAAGTTTCTGGATTTCCCTGATACTATTGATAATTGGAGTAGGCACGCACCTTTACAGTATTTACGATGCGTTCATCACTATACGGAATAAAAACCTTGAAGATCCGGAATATGCAAAGGTATATCATGAAGACAAAACCGATTGGGCGCAGCTTTTCAGGCTTTATTTTGCACATGGTTTTTCATGGTTGGGAGTGCAGTCGATGTTTGTTTATATCATTTTCTTCCTCGAAGATCAACTTGTACCCCTGGGCTTTGAAAATACCGAACGTATGATCGGAATTTCCTTTGCAATTTTAAATACGGTGGGATTCATCCTGCCTGTTCTTTTATTTGAACCGCTGTCTAAAAGATTTGGACGTGTTAATATCCACACTGTCGCGATAGCTACAATGGCACTGGCATATATACTTATGGGTCTGTCGGTAAGAAATCCCTACCATCTTTATGTTCTGATGGCAATTGCAGGTATTGGATGGGGAGCAATTGTGAGCCTGCCATTTGCAATAATGTCAGAAAAGGTTGACCCGAAACGCATGGGATTTTTTATGGGAGTGTTTAACCTTTCTGTAGTTATTCCGCATCTCGTGGTTAGTTTTGCGTTTAGCTGGATTATCGATTGGTTCCCCACCAAAGACCTGTTATTCATTCTATGCGGAGTAATGTTAATCATATCAACCATAGGCTGGTTATTTGTAAAAGAAACCACTCAGCCCGGTGCTGTGGAAAATAAAAAAATGAAAAATCCGAAGCATGAAAATCGAAGCACGAATCAATAACCCAATCGCTGATCGCTTTCAGCTACCGGGATCTCCGCTTCGCCAGGATAACTTATTAACTTATTAACTCAATAACCT
>JBHEOF010000087.1:0-9915 GCA_046261715.1 Bacteroidales bacterium | reverse complement strand
GTCTCAGGCCGATCCTTATTACCGATATCAACAGCCTTTTCGGGCTTCTTCCTCTGGCTTTACTGCTTGGCGATGGCACTGAAATGTTGCGGCCTATGGCCATTGTTGTAATAGGCGGATTACTTTTTGGGTTGCTACTGGTGTTTATTTTTATTCCGGTGGTTTATTTGATTTTGTATGGGAAAAGAAAACAAATTTAAAAATTGGACAATTTGACAATTAAGCAAATTAAAACTTTTAGATCTGGAAGAATAATGATAATGGTTGGGTTGTTTATTCTCTCCAGTGGAGCATATACCCAAATAGTAACCAGAATTACGGCTGCTGAATTTTATACCTTCCTGAAAAATAAGGATAGGGACAAATTAACAATTATAGACGGCCGCGACAGCTCTATGTTTAATTCAGGGCATATAAATGGTGCAATAAATTTAGATGCTTTATCCAAAAATACCAAAACAAAACTGACCGATTTCACTGATGAAGAGCACCTGATTGTTTATTGCACAAACCATAACCGTTCAAAAACCCTTATTCACTTATTGTCCGAATCAGCTTATAAGGGTGAAATAATATTTATTACCGATGGTATAAACGGTTGGAAAAGCAATGGGTATGAAATTGTCGGAAATACTTCTGCCGTTAATACGGAAAGCCAGTCCCGGCAACAGGATAGCAATTTATTCGCTGACAAACTCAGCCCTATTATACAAGTTTTCGGTACCGCCGCTTACGATGCAGAAAGTGATCGCTATGGTTACAGTTTCGGCCGTGCCCACCTGGGTTTTCAATACCGGTTTAATAATAACTGGAGCGCTAAAATCATTATTGACCAGGGCAGGCCATCCACCCTGGAAAATATTTCCGTTACCGATACTTCAGGGAAAGTTCTACATGTTGAATACACATCCAAAGAAGGCAGCTATTACACCATGTGGCTGAAGTTTGCTAGTCTTACATGGCAGGTAAATGACAAACTTTATATAGAAGGCGGTGCATTATTACAAAACCATTACATTACCCAGGAACGCTTCTGGGGCTTCCGGTATGTTGCCCAGACTTTTCAGGATTTGTACTGGAAAATTCCAAGTACCGATTTAGGCTTTATGGCCCGCTACCAAATTAATGATGTTTTTTCGGTTGATGCTGCCCTTACCAATGGAGAAGGCCCGCGTGTTTACCAGGATGCATTCGGAAATATGAAATATGCCGCCGGGTTAGACATTAGACCGGGCAACAATTTTCATTCCCGTATCTATTACCATAACCGTAAAGCAGGGGCTGACAGTTTATCTACAGAGCAAATGTTTTCATTTTTCACGGGATATAATTTGAGCGATATATTTCGGATAGGAGGTGAACTCAATTATATGGAAAACCTGAACAATATTTCGGGCTTGAAAAGCTATGGTTTTTCTATCTATTCAGCTTACCAAATTATTAAAAACACTCAACTTTTCTTGCGTTACGACCGCCTGCTTTATGACAAGAACAATACTACCAATCATGCCGATGGTAATACCTTCATGGGCGGTGTGGCCTATTCGCCGGTTGATAATGTGAATCTGGCACTGAATTATCAGGGATGGTTGCCTGATGATGAAAATAATAAGCAGGAAAATGCAGTTTTATTAAGTATGGAATATAAATTTTAAGCGTTGGCAAACGAAATTAAAATATTATGCCCCAGCCGTAAATGCGGCAAATGCAGGAGAATGGTGGCCCGCGTAGAAGAAGCCCTTAATCTGTCAGGCATTCAGACGGAGATACAAATTATTGACTCCATAGAGGAAATGATGCAGTACCCCACATGGATTCTTCCAACACTTGTAATTAATGGTAATATCGTGGCAAAGGGGTATATACCTTCTGTTCAGAATATCCAGGAATACTTAACCAATAATTAGAACTAAGTAAAAAATTCGCTAAAATCGGACTATCCACCCCCGGAGGAGGTGGCTTTAAGCCCGATTTTTGCTGCGCACCGCGATTTTTTTTGCGCACATGCCATTCGGGCGAAGCCCAGCCAGGACATTACCTCGACCTAAGGACGCAGGTTTTTAAGATTTACTAAATAATACTTAGGAAAATCAACAAAAACCTCTATGTAACTCCCGTAGGCGGAAGTGTCTCTTTTTACGACACAAAAATGGAACTACCAAAAGTGTAATCAATCTAATATGTAAAAATTCACACAAGTTATTTTGCTGCATTATAAAAAAATACTACTTTTGTAAGTAATTATTTACATGCATGGAAAAGCAAAATACAGAAATACGACAGGAACAAATTAAACAGGCTGTGCTAGATATTATTTACACCGATGGCCTTAAAAACCTTTCCACCCGTAATCTGGCCAAACGGATTGGCATGAGCGAAGGCGCCATTTTCAGACATTTTTCATCTAAGCAGGATATTATTCTTGCAATTATTGATGATTTTCAAAAAGATATGATTGGAGAATTGCGCAAAATAGCCAATGATTCCTCCAGCCCGCAGGAACGATTGAACAGGTTTGTGTGCTTTACAATTGAGTACCTTACACAGAATAAAGGAATTACCCTGCTTCTGTTGTCAGAAGCTTCTCATAATAACGATAAGACACTGAAGGATAAGTTGATACAAATTTTTAATGGTCAAAAAACTTTGGTCAGTAAAATTATTTTTGATGGAATTGCTCTTGGTATCTGGGATGAGAGTGTTCCGGTTGAAAATATGGCCATGTTATACATGGGCATTCCTGTTTCTTTAAATATTGAATTAATACTAAGGGGCGGTGAAGTTCACATCGACAATTTTTGCAGCAAAATGATGCAATTGTTGCTAAAGATGTTGAACAATTAATTTTTTTTAATTAATAAGTAAGCAAATACTCACATTGCATTAACTGTGCCGGTCTCGAACCTGATGAAAAGGTTTTTTATCATCCTGAAATAAAGTAATATGTTGTACGCAATTGTATCCATAATCATTGTCATCGCCTCATTTGTCTTTGCCATGTTGGGGCTTGGTGGTGGAATGGTATATGTTCCGGTACTCAATTGGGCAGGGTTCGATATGAAAGAAGTAGCAATTCCCCTGGGATTGTTGCTTAACGGGTTGAATACAGGTCTTGTACTAATTCCATTTGCCCGTAAAAAATTAGTGGACTGGAAAGGCGGCGCTGTGATGGCCGTAACTGCCCTGATTGCCTCGCCGTTAGGGGCTATGACAAGCGAACATGTACCAGTGCAAACCCTGAAAATATTATTTGCCGTGATGGTGGTTGCAGCCGCACTTCGTACCCTTTGGGCTTCTAAACAAGCAGAACCGGAAGAAATGATGTCGATGAAAAAACGCAGCATAATTGGTTTTTTCGTGGGTTCGTTTGCCGGTTTTATTGGCGGAATGTTGGGGCTTGGAGGTGGTTTTATTATCGCACCAATCCTGATGATGATGGGCTACAAAACCAAGGAAGCTGCTGCCACAACGGCATTGGTAGTTACTTTTTCATCTATTTCCGGATATTTTGGGCATATTGCACAAGGCGAAATGAACTGGCCACTGACCATTATTGTGGTAGTTACTGTCATCATTGGTTCGCAACTCGGTGGCAGCTACATGACCCAAAAAGCAAAATCAAAACAGGTGAAAATAATCTATGCTATTGTGCTATTGCTAATTGCAATAAAAATGGTATTTGATGTTTTTTATAAATAAGTCTAAGAAATTATACAATGAGCGAAGAAGTTACCGGTAACATCAAGGATTCAACAAAAATAACTGTTAAAGGTAATTAGAAACAAGCCTATGGAACACGAACATCACCACCACGAAGTAAGTGGAAAAAATCTCTGGTGGACTATCCTGCTTAACCTGGCCATCACATTGGCCGAGGGAATTGGAGGACTGATTTCAGGCAGCATGGCGCTAATTAGCGATGCCGCTCATAACTTTAGCGATGTACTGTCGCTTATCATCAGTTATGTGGCCAACCGTTTAACGCGCCATAAAGCCACACCGGCGCAAACCTACGGATTTAAACGTTCCGAAATTTTGGCTGCGTTTATTAAAAAAGTACTTGAGGGATATAATATCAATCATGCCACCATACAGCCGGAAATTTCGGAAACTGACAGTAAACAAATTATTTATTAACAATTTAAAATTTTATAATTATGGTAAATCCACAAGAATGGCTCGAATTCGGGCAAAAATTTCACGGGCATAAATGTCCGGCAATGCCAAACGGTTTAAGGGTTGCAGCAGCAGCCATGAATGCACTGGGTGTAGAACGTACCGGGGATAGCGCATTACATGCTTTTTTAGACTTAGGCGAAAATCATTGTGCCACTTGTTTTGGAGATGGCATTCAGGTAATGACTGGTTGCACATTTGGAAAAGGAAACATCAGTCGCACTCACAAAGGGAAATGGACTTTAACACTGGTTGATAAAAAAAACAACCTTGCGGTACGTGTAACGCCAAAAGCTGAAGCTATGCTCGCCAACAAACAGACAGATTTCTTTACCGAGTACCGGGAAAAAGGCGTGCCCCCTACAAAAGTACCTGATGAAGTTGTAGAACCGTTGGTAAAGATGGTGATGAGTGCTCCCGATGAAAAAATCATGAATATATCGGAAGTTTTTGAATACATATGGAACGAACCTGCTCACACATTTAATGGCTTTGTATGTGAGGAATGTGGCGAAATGACCGTAATGGAATATGGCCGAATTAAAGGTGACAAAAAAGTTTGCCAGGATTGTGCAAGTGAGTAAAAGTGCCATTAAACAGCCGGCAACATTTTTTCAGATTCACTCTGTTTTATTCCCGGGCTTTAGCTATTGAATATAAAACAGTTAAATATTTTATTGTAAAATGCATTGGTTTCATTTCATTGCTGTTTTACAAAACTATAACCGTTTTTTAAGTAATATTTTCAATTGAACATGAATCTGACATGACCTATATTTGCGTCATGTCAAATTCATTTTCATACCCTCAAAGATGCATTGTGGGAAATACCTGCAAATAACCCATTCGCTCCAAACGTGGAAAATGTTATACGGATGAATTCCTCTCAGGAACGCAGCAGAACTGCTTCCGCTACAGGAACTAAACCACGACTTAATCCGCCACACGGACAACCTTGTCACCGATTCGATATTGCAGTGGGTAGTCCTCTGCCCTAATGTGCGATAAAAACTTGCCAATCAGGCCACAGGCTGCATATTTTGAGGTTTCTGGCCGAAACGCCAACCTGCATAACAGGCTACCAATCCAACACCTGAGGAGGTAACTTTAACCCCGATTTTTGCTTCGAACAGCGAATTTTTTAATTGTCTTGTTTTGTGCAAGTCACAACAGGTTAAGACCAGAATCCTTCAACAAACAGAAATGCAGTCCCGTCTTCTTTTTATGAAAATCTAAAGAAGTCGGTCATGCGTTGCACAAAACGGGAATAATGTAAATCTTTTCAGTAATTGTATAACATTCTTCTTTTTTATTGCAATTAATTTTATTGAATTCATTCAAAGTACTAATCAAAATTACTATTGCAATGGTAATGTCAGCATTGATTGGATATCTGTTTGGGGTGAGCATGCAGTAGTTTTTTAATATTTATTATCTAACAAGAAAATGAATTTCATCGATTATTACAAAATATTAGGGATAGACAAAATGGCCACCGCAAGCGACATTAAAAGTGCTTACCGAAAACTAGCCAGAAAATATCACCCCGATTTGAATCCTAACGATGCAGGTGCGAAAAAGAACTTTCAGCAAATCAATGAAGCGAATGAAGTACTTAGTGACCCTGTAAAACGGAAAAAATACGATAAATACGGGAAAGACTGGCAACATGCTGAACAGTTTGAAAATGCAAAACAATATCAGGAACAACCATCAGATTCTCGTGGCCAAAAGTATTCCCAGGCACAATCCGGCGGGGATTTTTCTGATTTCTTTGAATCTATGTTTGGTGGTTCAGCAAATGCTGGCAGAGGCAGGCAGGTTAAATTCAGAGGCGAGGATTACAATGCACAATTACAACTCAACCTTTCAGATGCTTATAAAACCCATAAACAAACCCTTACTGTAAATGGAAAGAACATAAGAATAACTATCCCTGCCGGAAATGAAAACGGGCAAACCATAAAAATTGTAGGCCATGGGGGGACGGGAATTAATGGCGGACCCAACGGTGATTTGTACATTACATTTTCAATAGCCAATCATCCCAGCATCAAAAGACTGGGTAATGATTTATATATACATATTGACATAGAACTATACACAGCAGTATTGGGCGGTGAAATTACCATCGATACCCTTAGCGGAAAAGTAAAACTTAAAGTAACATCCGAAACACAAAATGGAAGTAAGGTTAAATTGAAAGGAAAGGGATTTCCTGTTTATAAAGGTGAAGGGCAGTTTGGAGACTTATACATTACTTATGGAGTTAAAATTCCAACCAATTTAACTGAAAAGCAAAAAAGCCTATTCACTGAATTATCAAAATCATAAAATTTTTATTATGGAACCAAGGAATATAGATGATTTAATAGCGGTAAATGAATTCTGTCTCAATCACAATATCGAGATTTCATTTGTAAACCTGTTGCAACAAAACGGATTGATTGAAATAAGTACGATAGAGTCAAAGTATTTTATTAAAAAGGAGCAACTCCCTAAACTTGAAAAATTTGTCCGATTCCATTATGAGCTGGATATTAACCTTGAAGGAATTGAGACAATAACCTATTTATTGCAGCGCATAGAAAACCTGCAGGATGAGAATATTAAACTTAATAACAGGCTTCGTTTTTACGACATAAATGAATAACTACATAACTATGTTAGAATATCAAATAATAGCACATGTAAAATCAGGGGGCGAGGCGCAGGCCGAAGCCAATCAATCATCAATTAATTTTGATGCAACCTCTGGTCGGCATGGCACTCTTCCCAATCCTGCCGAATTGCTTTTAACCTCACTGGCAGCATGTATCCTTAAGAATGTTCAGCGCTATTCAGAAATACTAAATATTCCATACCGCAAAGCAAAAGTTAGCATTCACGGTGAAAGAAATGACAGCCCGCCTTATATGAAAACAATCCGGTACACTTTGGAAGTAGATACTGATGCAGATGAACGTAAAATAGATAATTGGCACAAAAACATATTAAAATATGGAACCATTACCAACACACTTAAACGAGCATGTGAAGTTACCGGTGAAATGGTAAAAACAAACGAATTATGACAACACAAAATTCAAACATGTTGGTTCTCTCATGTTCAGGAGCATCCAATACCGGATGCTACGCCGACAAAGTAGCACGAATGCTGGCCGAAAGCGGACAAGCCGATATGATATGCCTGCCCAAAGTGGCTATAAACGATGAGAAGCTTATTGACAAGGTTAAAACCACTGATCAAAAAGTTGTAGTAATTGACGGATGCCCAATTAATTGTGCAGAGAAAATTCTAAAAGAAAAGGGGATTATAAATTTCACCCATATTAATATCACCGATTTTGGTATTATTAAAGGAAAGAGTCCGATTACGGATGAGAAAATCAATGAAATTATGGATCAGATAAAAAAAATTAGCAATGAGCAATAGTCAAAGAGTAGTAAATGTAAGCGTTCACGGACAGAGTGAAACCCCAATGCGGATGAAGATAAAATCCGGCAAATTTGAAATGATAATTGACGAACCAGAAAATATGGGAGGCACCAATATGGGTCCTAGTCCTATTCAGGTTCTTTTGATGTCGCTTGCCGGTTGCATCAGCATTACAGGGCATCAGGTTGCCCGTCAGCGTGGTATGAAATTAAACGGGATGAAAATAACTGTTGATGGTACTATGAACCCCTGCACATTTATCGGTTGTTCGTACGAAGAACGTGCAGGTTTTCAAACCATCAACTTAAAAGTTGAACCTGATTTTGAAAATGCTACCAAAGAAGATATTGTCAGTTGGTTAGAAGAGACCGAAGACCGTTGTCCGGTTACTGATAATATCACTCAAATAACCAAAATAAACGTTATAGAATAATCATATCAAAAACCAGCAGACAGCAGATAAACCAGTTACTCAAACATATCATAGTCACGATACTCAAATTTCTCATGCGAAAGCTTTTGCTTAGGTACAGTGCTTAATATTACATTTGTAATCTTAGAGATTGTTTATGGTTTAACTTCAAATTCATCAGCATTACTTGCAGATGCCGTACATAACGCAAGTTATTTATTAGGACTGGTTTTCGACTGGACAGCAGCCTGGATGGCAACAATAAAACCAAAAGGCAAGTCCACTTTTGGTCTTCGAAAAAACAACTATTCTTGTTTCCATTCTCAATACATTATTGCTTTTAGGGGCAATTGCAATTATTACGTGGAATGCACCTGTTATGGGTACAAAAATTATAATTGTTGCCACAATAGGAATGGTACTGTTGATTTTACAATATAGTTTTTTGACATCTTCTGTATATACCAGTTGAAAACTGAACCAGATTTCAGTTGAAAAGTGTACCACTTATCGATGCTTATCTTCGTAATTCCTATATGTAATCAGCTCTTTTATAGGCGTTTTGTCTAGCTGAGATATACTCAATAGTTTTTACTTGCAGTTAGATATTTTTTGAAATATATGACGTAATATTACGTTAATTGAAAAACATAACGTATATTTGCGTCAAATTAAAACAACAGATAATATGAAACACCCATGCAATGCTTTAACACATGCTGACATGATAATAAACATGGGTGTTCGGTCTGACATTATAAATCAAATTATGATAATATGAAACTTGAAATATTTGAATCAACATTATGCTGCCCCACCGGGGTTTGCGGACCTGAACCGGACAAAGAACTTATTGAGCTTCAAAATGTACTCCAGGTACTTTCCAAAGCAGGGATCAAGGTGGAGCGTTATGCCATTAACCAGTCCCCGCTGGCATTTACAAAAAACCAGGTTGTGAAACAATTTATCCAGTCTGAAGGACCGGGAAAGTTGCCGATAACATTACTGGACGGTGAAATAATAAAAAAGGGAGGTTATCCGGAACTGAAAGAACTTGAGGCACACATCCCTGAAATTAAGAACATTAAAACGGAAGGGAAAATACTGGGGATTTTCAGCTGATGCTTTTCACATATTCAACTGATCTGACCATATTTTAAAATATATAATCGTTTCGCTATGGCAAACAAATTAAATGTAATTCTATATACGATACCACAGGAGGCATGCGGTTCACAGAAGATGAGCTGGTATGATGTAGCCGGTATGGTTAAGAAACAACTTGACCGTTCCTTTGAAGATAAGCTGGACTTCGGACATGTCGAGTTCATGGGAACGGACTGGTTCAATGATGAGCAAGCACAGTCGCTGCTGGAAGAGGGTGAGGTAAATTTCCCTTTTGTCCTTGTAAATGGGGAGGTTGCCTGTGCTGAGAAAAAAATTAATCTTCCAAAGATTAAAAAATTCATTCAAAACAAAATTCAATTATGACAAAATATATATTTTTTTCAGGAAAAGGCGGAGTAGGCAAAACCACGATGGCAGCCACTACGGCAGTCCACGAATCACAAAAAGGAAAACGTACCCTTCTGGTATCGACCGATCCGGCAGGTAACCTTGGAGACATTTTTGAAAAGGAGATCACTCCAGACCCGGTTGAGTATGCAGACAATCTGTTTATTGCCCAGATGGACAGTGAGGCTATTACTGAGGCTTACAAGGATAAGATACTGGAACCTCTCAAGGAGATTCTTGACGGACTGGCTCTTGAACAGGTAAAGGAGGAGTTTAACAGCGGTTGTACCGTCGAGATTGCAACTTTTGATAAATTCACCGATTTCCTGGGTGATGAAAGTTACGACCTGATTGTTTTTGATACAGCACCCAC
>JBHEOF010000086.1:0-10065 GCA_046261715.1 Bacteroidales bacterium | reverse complement strand
TGCCCAGGCTATTTCTTTTGAGAACGAAACACTTGATACTGTCTTAAATGTAGAATCATCGCACAGGTATGATCAATTCAGCGCTTTTCTGGCTGAGGTTTACCGTGTCCTGAAAAAAGGAGGATATTTGTTGCTGACAGATTTCCGGTATGAATATGATATGCATGAAATGAAGAAAGATATAGATTCTTCAGGTTTCGAAATTTTACATTACGAAACTATCAACACCCAGGTAGTAAACGCCCTCAAAGCAGATGATGCCCGCAGGAAAGATTTGGTGCAAAGGCTTGTTCCACGCCTGTTACGCAAAACGGCAAAAAGTTTTGCCGGTGCAGTTGGCTCTGAAACATTCAACATGTTTGTTGATAGCCGGTATGTATATTTTGTATATGTGCTGAAGAAGTAAATCTTTTATTGAAGCGATTGAGCATGTTCTGAAAACTAGCGAACCAGCAACATCCATAAATGAGAAAAGAGCTACAATATTACATTGTAACTCTTTAATTTAATGTGTCGGGGTGGCAAGATTCGAACTTGCGACCTCCTGCTCCCAAAGCAGGCGCGCTAACCGGGCTACGCTACACCCCGAATTATGGATGGCGGAGAGAGGGGGATTCGAACCCCCGGTAGGGTTACCCCTACGGCAGTTTAGCAAACTGCTGGTTTCAGCCACTCACCCACCTCTCCGGTTAAGGATTCAATGAACTTTGTTAACCTTCCTTTTTTGAGTGTGCAAAAATAGTTATTTCATTTGTTATGGCAAATTAATTTAAAAAATAATTTGAAGCTGTAATAATCTCTCTTTTAAAGCCAGCTTGCATATCATTCATATTCATTTTAATTTTTGATTATTTTTCTTACTTTTAGCCCTTTAAAAATCAAAAACATGATAAAAAATATGACTTTCCCAAAACTGATGGCTGTTTTACTAGCCTTTTTATTCATTACAGCCCTTTCAAGAGCACAGATTCCCACTCCCAAAGAACATTTCGGTTTTACTCCAGGCGATGACCGGATGATGTTTATGTATGAAGACCTGATCAGCTATATGCAGAAACTGGCTGATAATTCGCCCATGGTAAATATAGAAGAAGCGGGTAAAACTGAACTTGGCCGTCCTATGTATATCATTTTTGTTTCATCGGCTGAAAATATTGCAAACCTTGAAAATTTGCGTGAAATCAATCGCCGGCTTGCCATGGACGATATACCTAAAGGAACAAGCCGGGATGATTTATTGGAGGATGGCAAAGTATTTTTCCTTTCTGCGTTAAGTATGCATGCCAATGAAGTAGGACCAGCTCAGGCTTTACCCCTTATCGTTTACGAACTTATCGAGGGTAATGATCCCCGAAGGAACAAAATTCTGGAAAATACCGTAGCCATGTTTCTCCCCCATAACCCCGATGGAATGAATATGATCGTGGAGCATTATAACAAGCACAAGGGAAATATGCTGGAAACCAGCAACATGCCGGGCGTTTACCACAAATACGTAGGTCATAATATCAACCGTGATTTTGTTACTCTTACTCAAAGTGAAAACCAGGTGGTTGCTGAAACATATTCTACCAAATGGTTTCCTCAGGCTATGGTTGAAAGACATCAAATGGGCTCCAATGGTCCTCGGTTTTATATCTCCCCACCCCATGATCCCATCGCAGAGAATGTGGATGCAGGAATCTGGAACTGGATGCGTGTATACGGTTCCCGAACACTTAAAGAAATGACTGATGCCGAACTTCATGGAGTTTCTGTTAATTATCTTTTTGATGATTACTGGCCGGGAGCAACCACAACTTCCATATGGAAAGGTGTTATCGGGATGCTTTCTGAAGCCGCCAGTGTTAATATTGCCACACCCATTTATATTGAACCCAACGAACTTCGCACTATTGGTAAAGGGCTGGGTGAATATGACATCAGCATCAACTTGCCTAAGCCCTGGGAAGGGGGATGGTGGAGATTGTCAGATATTCTGAAATACGAATTTGAGAATACACTATCCTACCTTCATACTTCAGCCATTCATAAAAATGAGATCCTTCAATACAGAAATGATGTGAGTCGCAGAGAAATACAAAGGGGAAAAGAAGAAGCACCCTTTTATTATATTTTACCACAAAACCAACACGATTTAAGTGAGATGGTAGCACTGGTAAACCTGCTGGATATGCATGGCGTGAAATCATACAAACTCAACGAAAATATTGAATGGAATAACCGGAATTTCAGAGCCGGTGATGTTGTAATTCCTTTGGCACAGCCTTACCGAGCATTCATAAAAGAAGTGTTAGAAGCTCAGAAATTCCCTGCAAGATATTATACGCCAAATGGTGAGCTTATCCGACCTTATGACATCACATCATGGTCGCTGCCACTGCACAGGGGCGTGGATGCTGTGGAGATCAATACTCCGGTTACCGGTTTGGATGAGAAACTTGAGCAGATCAGCATTCCTTTTATGCTGAAAGATCCTTCTGCCAATGATCACAATTGGGCTATATTTTCGTCATCCCATAATGAGAGCTACAAAGCTGCCTTTCATGCTTTAAAAGAAGGAATAAATGCGGAACGTACCCGGGAGCCATTTTCGCTGAATGGAAAGGAGTTTCCGGCGGGAAGTTTTCTTATCCCGGTAAACAGAAAGTATAGCAGCGTGGAACAGGAACTTCTCGTAAGTCCCGCATATACGAGAGAAAAACCTGATGTAAAATCAGAAAAGATGAAGACTCCGCGTGTAGGACTTGTAGAAACCTGGTTTCATGATATGGATGGAGGCTGGACACGCTTCATATTCGACCAATATGGCATTCCCTATACAGTTCTCAGACCCGATGAACTGCAAACTGTAAATCTGCAGCGCGATTTTGATATTCTCATTTTCACCGACCGTCCGAAATCGGTATATATGACGGGTAAAATGGAAAGAAGTGGACAAGCATTCCCATCGCGTTATCCCCCGGAATACTCCAAAGGAATGGAGAAAAAAGGATTTGAAAACCTGATTCAGTTCATCAATAATGGTGGGAAAGTCATGGCATGGGGTCCTGCAGCTGAGTTGTTTACGGGTGTTATTTCTACCGGTGAGAATGACAGTAAGGAAGAATTTATACTGCCGGTCAATAATATTGAAAAGGAACTGGCATCACAGGGATTGTATATTCCGGGCTCACTGCTCAGAATTAATCTCAGGCATAATCACCCTTTAACATGGGGTATGCCATCTCAGATCGGGGTATTTCATCGTGGCGCACCTGTTTTCCGCACCAGTATCCCCTACTTCGATATGGACAGGCGTGTAATTGCCACCTTTGCTGAAGACAATATTCTGATGAGTGGTTATGCTGAAAAGGAAGAACTGTTAAAGAAAGAAGCGGCACTTGTATGGATACAGAAAGGTAAAGGACAAATTATTTTGTCATCCTTTAATCCCCAGTTCCGGTCATCAACAGCCGTAACTTATAAGTTGCTTTTTAATGCGTTACTTTTGGAATAAAAGTTAGAAAATAGGGAAATGGGAATGGATTTGAAAGAAAAAATAAAACAACTGGCATCGGAGTATTTTACTGAAGTGCAGGAAATCCGCCGGCATTTGCATCAGCATCCCGAACTGTCCATGCAGGAACATCAAACGGCAAAGTTTATAATGGAAAAGCTGGATGCCTTTGGAATTTCTTATCAATCGGGCATAGCAAAAAATGGCATTGCTGCTCTTATTCATGGCATGCAGGGCGGAGAACAAGTGACTGCACTGCGGGCCGATATGGATGCACTTCCCATTGAAGAAGCCAATGATGTTCCTTATAAATCTTTAAATCCCGGTGTTATGC
The DNA here is from genome assembly GCA_046261715.1 of Bacteroidales bacterium. GTDB lineage: Bacteria > Bacteroidota > Bacteroidia > Bacteroidales > UBA7960 > SKVR01. Next base: position 6,232 of record JBHEOF010000086.1, on the reverse strand, counting down.
ATGCCTGCGGTCATGACGTGCATATGGCATCGTTGCTGGGTACAGCAAAAATTTTACAAAATACACGTGAGCATTGGGGTGGAACCGTAAAGCTGATCTTTCAGCCTTCGGAAGAAAGTTATCCCGGTGGCGCCAGTCTGATGATTGGAGAAGGAATTCTTAAAAATCCTTCTCCTTCTGCTATTTTCGGACAGCACGTGGCCCCGCAGATCGAAGCCGGCAAGGTTGGAATAAGAAGTGGAATGTACATGGCCTCAACCGATGAGTTATATCTCACCGTGAAAGGCAAAGGAGGCCACGCTGCCACACCCCATCTCACCATCGATCCGGTGCTTATTGCTTCGCATATTGTGGTAGCGTTGCAACAGATCGTCAGCCGCAACAGTACTCCCTGGATACCCACTGTCCTTTCCTTCGGGCGTATCATAGGTAATGGAAGAATGAATGTTATTCCTGATGAAGTTAAGCTGGATGGCACCATACGCACCTTTAATGAAAAATGGCGCTCCGAAGCCCATGAAAAAATCAGGCAAATAGCACAAGGCGTGGCTGTAAGCATGGGCGGAAACTGCGAGGTGGAAATCAAAGAAGGATATCCTTTTTTAAAGAATGATGAACAACTGAGCAACCAGTTCCGTGATTATGCTTCAGAATACCTGGGTAAGGAAAACATCGTTGATCTCGACCTTGCTATGACCGCCGAAGATTTCGCATTTTACTCACATCATATTCCGGCATGTTTTTACCGCCTGGGCACCGGCAACAAAAGCAAAGGCATCACATCCAATGTGCACACATCCACCTTCAACATTGATGAACAAGCCCTGGAAACCGGTATGGGTTTGATGGCCTGGTTAACAATTAATAAATTAAGAAAATAATGAAAAAACTTACCTTCTCAAGAGTTTTCATCTTCTTATTACTTGGTAATCTGATTCTGATCTCCGGTTGCAAATCACACAAGATCACCCAGCCCCAGCCAGTTGATCAGTCAGCAGAGTATTTTTTAAAGGGTTTTGTTTATTCGGAAAAATATCTCGATATCTCCAATGAAACCGAAAATGCCCGTGCCACATTCTGGAAACCTGACGGTACTATCATCTTCATTACAGGAAGATACACCGATAATGTAGCAGCATATAAGCTAAGAGAACCCTGGCAGATTCATACTGCAGAATTTCTTCACGATATAAATTTACCCGGCGAAAATCAGCATGGTCTCTATTTCAGGGAGGATGGGAAACTGATGTGGGTTTTTGACCGTACCAGCATATGGTCCTTTACCCTTGAAACAGCCTGGGATATTACCACCCGTTCGGAGGGAGCAAACCACGACCTTAATCATTTTGTCCAGCGTGGACACGACATCGATTTCAAACCCGATGGCACCATATTATTTATTGATGACCGTAATGCAGGAGCTATCTATGAATACACCCTATCTACCCCTTGGGATGTTTATACTGGTGCACTTACCTACACCCTTGACATCAGTGTTCAACAGATAGAGGTAAGGGGTGTTGAATTCCTGCAGGATGGAAGAATAATGATGTTGATGGATACAGGACGTGACGAAATACTTCATTATAACCTGGCCGAACCCTGGAATATTTCAACAGCCGTTTTCTTTGATACTTTTGATGTTAGCAGCCAGACATATCAGGGACGAGGCCTGAGTTTTAGCTCTGATGAAACAATTATATATGTGACCTGCAGAGAAAAGGAAAAGATATTTCAGTATGAGCTGATTAAAAAGTAGTATAATAAGTGATTATATCGATAATTTAATCTCACAAGATTTATAAAACCAAAAAGGTCGTCTCCAAAGTTTTTGAAGACGACCTTTTGCATATATCTATGTTAAAAATGATTACTCGAAATTACTTTTCCCTTCTTCCAGAAATTCAATATACTTTTCTATGTTTAAATCGTAACCTCTGGGTGGAGCCAGCATTTCTTCATCATGATTCAGAATTATATAATACGGTTGTGTATTCATATTGTACCGTTCAGCCTGAAATACGCTCCATTTCTGGCCAATAGTTTTAATAGTACGTTCACGACCAAGCACGGAAGATACAAACTGCTGGTCTTCGGGCAATGCAGTGCGGTCGTCAACAAAAAGGGAGATCTTTACAAAATCATTGGCAAGTCTTTGCAATACCTGTGGATCAGACCATACATTGGCTTCCATTTTACGGCAATTGGCACATCCCAGGCCTGTAAAATCCAGGAATACAGGTTTTCCTGCTTTACGGGCGGCGGCCATACCTTCTTCATATTCTGTAAAAGCCAGCAATCCATGGGGGCCCTCTTTTACACTTTCACCCACATAAATATCTGAACCTGCAGCAGGCGCTGTCAAGGCAACGCCCTGACTCAGGTCAAAATCCTGGGTAGCAGGAGAAGGCAGGAATGAACTTACTGCTCTCAGTGGTGCCCCCCATAATCCGGGCAAAAGATAAAATACAAAGGCAAATGCAACTATGGCAAGTACCAGTCGGGGTACACTTAAATACTTCAGTTCACTATCATGAGCAAATTTGATCTTCCCGATCAGATAGAGTCCTAACATCAGTGATATAGCAATCCACAGTACGATAAATACTTCCCTGTCAAGGATACCCCATTGGGCAACTGCATCAGCAGTGGAAAGAAACTTAAGTGAAAAGCCGAGAACCACAAATCCAAGGACAACCTTCACAGCATTCATCCATCCGCCGGATTTGGGTAATGATTTAAGCGCAGTTGGGAAAACTGCAAATAAACTAAAAGGTATAGCAAGCGCAAGGCTGAAACCCAGCATTCCGATGGCAGGTCCGAAAACATTACCTCCTGTTGCTGCATCAACAAGCAATGTGCCTACAATGGGTCCGGTGCAGGAAAAGGAAACCAATACAAAAGTGAATCCCATTAAAATTACACCCAGTAAACCACCGGTTTTATCAGCTTTACTATCAAGCGCAGTTGACCAGCTTGCGGGCATGGTAAGTTCAAAGGCACCAAAGAATGATGCTGCAAAAAATACAAGCAATGCAAAAAAGAAGATATTAAAGCCGGGGCTTGTTGCGAGAGCATTCAGCGTATCGGCACCAAATATCATACTTATAGCCAGACCCAGAACCACATAACTGAAAACAATCGTGAAACCATAAAATAAAGCATCGCGAATAGCTCGTGCACGGTTATCGGAATTGCGCAAAAAGAAACTTACAGTCAGGGGAATCATGGGAAATACACACGGAGTGAGCAAAGCAAGCAACCCACCCAGTATCCCGGTTATAAACATGCCCCAAAAAGATCTTGCGGCCTCATCATCTGTTTCCGGTTCATAAATACGCACTTCCGTTTCATCTTCTTCGACTTCTTCAGCAGGTCCATCTTCCAATAGTACCTGGACATCGGCATCATCTTTTTCCGGCTCATCCTGTATATCGGCAACCGGAATTTCAGATTGTTCTGTTGTACTTTCCCTGCCAGGCAAATTGAATGAAAAATCTATATAATCGGGCGGCAGACAGGAAGTTGCATCGCAACTCATGAACATCAATTCACCGGTTACAGTAACAGAACTTTCAGATAGAACTTCTACAGTACGTTTAAAAGTAACTTCCCGGTCGCTGAACATGGATAATTCCATATCAAAGTTCGGATCAAACTTTACTTCAGGAGCAGGAGACAGCATATCTCCTGAAAATCGATATCCATCTGGTTCATTAAAATCAAATGTTGTAGGAATAGGGCCACCGGGAGCAATATCCATCCCGTAAATTGACCAGCCGGAATCAATTTGTGCCGTAAATATAATATCATAGGTATTTTCGGAAATTTTCTTCTGGGAAAAACTCCATTTCACAGGTTCCAGTATCTGCGCCTGTAGATTAATACTTACAGACAATAAAATCAATAATCCGGCCGCAAAAATCTTTTTTAAAAAATGTGTCATAGCTGTTTTTTTGTAATCTCTTTAGAGCAACGATTTGTATAGGGTTTAGTTTAAAACGGGTAGTCTTAAAAATATGTAATCATTGATATATATGAAATCTTTTCAGGGTGCAAAATTAAAACAATCATTCGGTTTGATCCAATAATTTTATTTCCAATACTTTCTTACTTGTTTTTTTTACGCTGTAACGGTTGTCAATTCTCAACCCAACAACCCAGATAATTTGATCATCAGATGTCAGTAGCCACATATTCGTTTTCTCGGTTCTGGGAATTTTTAAATCAGTTAAAAAGTCGCTGATCTTCTTCTTTCCTGACATGCCGAAGGGTATAAAAAAATCACCATCTTCCGGGTTTCTCATTTTAAGTGGAAATTTAAGTAAAGAAAAGTCCAGATATATAATATTTGCATTCGTTTTAAAATCCGGAATTTTATCAATATCAATAATTCTCATCCGGATTAATCCTCCCGGGAATTGAACTTCTTTCTGGTCTGAATGGACAAGTACTTCCGTCTTTTCATCACTTTCTTTTCGGGAAACGATCAGATAATCTCTGTCTTTAAGACATACATAATTTTCTGAGAAGAACAGCTTACCCGCTTGCTTTTCAAGACTTAAGCCGATGCCTTCAATTTCGGGTGATTGAAATCCAAAGTCTTTCAGCAGTTCGTAAATGATGATTTCCCTGTTAGGATATTCAAGTAATAATTTTATTGGGATGAATGTTTTCCCGTCTTTTTCAAGCACATTGTTTTTAAAATCCCTTGATATAAAATAGTTTAGTATACTTTGTGTCTTTACAGAAATCTCCGATAAAGCCTGAACAGATTTATGTAGTGATGGATTAATTTCTTTCAATATTGGAATAATCTTATGTCTGATCTTATTCCTGACATACTTATCCTCCTGATTAGAAAGATCTTCACGATATGATAATGCATTTACTTTTACGTACCATTCAATTTCATCGCGACTTAAATTCAATATTGGCCTTATAATATTTCCGTTCTTTAACGGAATTCCATGAAGGCCTTTTAAGCCTGTACCCCTGGTAATATTGTACAATATTGTTTCTGTATTATCATCACTTTGATGCGCAGTAGCTATCCAATCAAACCTATGTTGCTCTCTTATCTTTTCAAGCCATGTATACCTTAACTCACGGGCAGCCATTTGAATGCTGATTCTTCTATCTTCTGCAAATGCTTTTGTATCAAATGATTCTGAAAAGAAATCTGTTCCATATCGTGCAGCAAGTTCACGCACAAAAACTTCATCCTTGTCTGAATCACTTCCTCTTAATTTGAAATTACAATGTGCTATGGCAAAATTATAATCTGAAACCTTGAACAGTTCGGCCATAACCACAGAATCGATACCTGCACTAACCGCAAGAAGAATTCTTTCACTTGACTCAAACAGTTGATTTTTCTGAATATTTTGATAAAACTTTTCTAACAATTTTATTCGATTTATTATTATTCAATTTTTGACTAAAGCAAAATTAGTCAATAAAACCCTAATTCATTTATAGACTTAATATTGTGGGTATTTGATTAACACATTATAATTCAGGAATCAATTTATATATGTGTAAAAAATGTTCTTAAGAAATACTTTTCAATTTGTAACAAATGAATTATTGAAATCGTCTTAATCATAAAAAATGTTCCCTTTTTTTCAACCAAATTAAATAATATTTTATTATAGCCGTAAAAATTAAGTGCCATGAAAACAAGGCTTATTTTATCAATCATTTTACTGATCTTCGGTACACAATCTTTTCAGTTGTCAGCCGGAATACCTGAGTCAACCCTTACAGGCTTTTCTTCAAAAGAATTTCGTATTTCGTTATTGGTTAATTCTGAAGAATTTTCAAAAACATTCACAATATTTGAATTTGATACAAAGTTTATTGTAAATATTTCTGCTGAACCTATCCACAAAGATAATTCAACTGACTTTAACATCAGATCAATCATTAAACCGGAGAAAGAAGTTTATGAACCTGACATTGATGTAATAATAAATGATAGGAAAGAGTCTGTTTCTGAAAAAACATTAGAATAAATTTTACTCCCTGATGTTGTTTTTGTTTTTAAAGGTCCTGCTTGCTGCAGGACTTTTTTATAAAAAACCTTTTCATATTTTTCAGTACATGTTTCATCAGGCAGACAGAAGGAACAGAAAACAAAAAACCCCCACCTTAAAAAGATGAGGGTTTATAAAATCCGGCGACGACATACTCTCCCGGGTATTACCCCAGTACCATCTGCGCTGGCAGG
>JBHEOF010000085.1:0-10085 GCA_046261715.1 Bacteroidales bacterium | reverse complement strand
TCTGTATACCATACCCAATTACCACAAACTCTTCCAGCAGTTGTACATCGGAGGAAAGTTCGAAATTGATGGTTAGTGTTTCACCTGCAGTGAGAGTAACCTGTCTTGTATTGGGCAAATAGCCTACAAAACTGGCAACAACAGTTAAATCACCTGCAGGTGCAGAAAACTCAAACCTTCCGTCGAAATCGGTTATGGAGCCCGTGGTGGTTCCCTGAACCAACACACTGGCACCTGGCAAGGTTTCTCCTGTGGCCGCATCGACCACAGTACCGTTTATGCGGCCTGTTTGCCCGTAGGCTGTCAGTCCGATGGCCATAAACAGCAGAATAGATAATCTGGCAATTCTCTTCACCATGTTGAATAAATTTTTGATTAATAATTAAATTTTAAATAAAAGACTTTATCGAGGCTGTCTAAATTGTGCCTTCTTGTCGTTGAGCAGTTCGATAAACTCACTATAACACTTGTCGAAACGACTGCTGGTTATCAGTCATATACACGCTTCGACAGGCTCAGCGTCCAGCTTATATCTGGCTTTTGAGACAGTCTCATTTTTTCTCAGACTTTAAAGTTATTTTCCCAGACTCCCAAAAATCGTCAGAATTCCTTCTGTTGATCACATTTGAAAAAATAACCTGCATCCAATTTTTTATTAAGATTTAAGTGATTTTCCTCAATATCATTGAGAATAGCAAAAGTATGAAAAAAAACGAGATTTCAATGATTTTCATATCTGACTATCAATAATTTGAGCACTTATTTGACCGCAAACGTTTGCGGTATCGTTTGCATAAGTGTTTTTCATCTAAAATTCAATAACAGCAAATATTATTTCTTTGTTTTATACTTTCTAAAATCGAATTGAATTTTTAACAAAAACCCGGATACTTATTAATACAAAAAACCAAATATCTAATTAAAAATCCTGTTGCTAACGGTTTCAACGCCATTAACTTTTTATAAGATTGATTTGACCATACAATAGTTAATAACAATATGGTTCATAATCAACAATTACATTCACTTAATACATGAAAAGTGTTTTGAACTGATGGTTTTTTCGTACTTTTAATATCTTCAAAATACTTCATGTAAGCCACAGAAAAAAGTAACAAATGAAGCCTCATCTTACATCAATCAATGACATTGCAAAAGCAATGGGAGTTTCTGCATCCACTGTTTCAAGGGCGTTAAAGGATCATCCCGATATCAGCGAACTCACACGCAATAAGATAAAAGCTTTTGCGCAAAAAGTAAATTACAGGCCCAACGCCCTCGCTCTGAGTTTAAAAAAACAGGTTTCCAACACCATTGGGATTATCATTCCTGAAATAGTGCATCATTTTTTCTCATCTATCATAAGCGGCATCGAAGATATTGCCTACAACAAGGGCTACAGGGTTATGATTTGCCAGTCGAATGAAGATTACAGCCGCGAAGAAATAAATGTTCAGGCATTAATGGATCATCGTGTTGACGGTTTGTTGGTTTGCATCAGCAAAACCACCGAAGATTTTTCGCATTTCAAAAGCATTTATAATAACCAGATCCCCATGGTTTTTCTTGACCGAATCTGCAAAGAAATAGAAACCGACCGGGTCATTACTGATGATTTTAACGGTGCAAGAATCATTACTTCACATCTCATAAAAACCGGCTGTAAAAGGATATTACACCTGGGAACATTACCTCAATTGCTTATCGGTCACGACAGACAACAAGGATATATCCAGGCTTTGAAAGAAAACCAAATCGATTATGACCCTGAGCTCATCATTGCCTGCGATACACCCGTTAAAGTAGCTGAAAACCGCGAAAAGATCCTGGAAATTGCCCCGAATATCGACGCCATTTTTGCAGTAAATGATTTTACAGCCGTAGCAGTTATGAACCTTTTAAAAAACAACGGATTTGATATACCCAAAGACATAGCTGTTGCAGGATTTGGTGACGATCCTATCGCAACCATGGTTGATCCACCACTTACAACTGTTGAACAGCAAGGATTCCAGATGGGACAGGAGGCCATGAATCTGCTGATTGATCAACTGGCAAATCCCGAAACCCTTAAAGAACCTAAGGTAAAAATCTTCCAGGTTGAGCTAAGGGAAAGAAAATCTACCCGCCAACCGGAGCTCCCGGAGAAATAAAAACATCGGAGTGCAACTAAAATATTTGTGATTTTTTTTAATTGAAAAAAATCGGTAGGTTTGTAATGGACATTCTATGGCATTTCTTTTCTGATTAAGTCATAATAAATAACCTGAAAATCATGCGGGCACTGGTATATTATATTTTCCTGCTTTTTTTAATTACAAATCAATTGACAGCCCAAACAGGCACCAATGAATTGCCGGCAGGGATAAAATATAATATCGATATCAGTAAATTAAACCCCCACGTTTTTTATCCCCATTCCGTTACTCTTGATCAGCCGGGTGATAAAGAACCTCTGCATACAGGATATTCCATTCCGGTAAATATTGAGTTTTCCGAAATTGCTTCAAATATTATCCTGCACGATAGCCTTAATATCTGGCAACTCAGGGTTAAAGTTCCGGGAGCAGTAAAACTTGGAGTTGTATTTTCTGAAATACATATAACCGGAAATGATAAATTATTTATATACAACCCATCAGGAAAAAATTTTACAGGAGCATTTACCAGCAGTAATAACCGCTATCATAGGTTGTTATCCACTCAGGTTTTACCCGGAAATGAAATTGTTATAGAATACGTAAGTAATAATCTGTCAGCAAACCCACCTGCTTTTCTCATTGATGAACTGATCTGTATTTTTCATGATGCCGAAGCCGAAAAGTCTTCAGGAGCATGCAATGTGAATATAAACTGTAATGAAGGTTTCATGTGGCAGAAACAAAAACGTGGTGTGGCCCGCATATTGCTTCGTTCAGGAAACAACTGGTATAATTGCAGTGGCTCGCTGGTAAATAATACCCTTCAAAACGGTGCTCCCTATTTTCTTACTGCAGATCATTGCGGTGCAAATGCAAGTGAAGAAGATCTGCTGGTATGGCAGTTTTATTTTAACAATGAATATGAAGAGTGCAGCAACTCAGGCAGTGCCCCCAATAATATGGTTATAACAGGAAGTACTATCCTTGCCAAAGCCGCACTGCAGGGCGGTACTGATTTTAAATTGCTTGAGCTGGAAGAGAGTGTTCCTGATACCTGGAATCCTTATTACAATGGATGGAGCTTATCATCACGCCCGGCCACAAATGGAGTTACCATTCATCATCCGTCAGGCGATGCAAAAAAAATCTCTACCTACATTGATGAAACCACAACGGCAACTTTTAGTGGCGGGCTATCCGGTGCCTTCTGGAGAACTGTATGGGCAGAAACCGAATCAGGGTATGGTGTAACTGAAGGAGGATCATCCGGGTCTCCACTGTTTGACCAGGATGGTTTGATCATCGGCACCCTGACGGGAGGAGGTGCCAGTTGTACAAACCCGGATCTGCCAGACTTTTATGGCAAATTCTACAGACACTGGCAATCAAACGGAATTACTCCGGAAACGTCTTTGCAGCCCTGGCTTGATCCCGAAAATGATGATCTACTCCACCTTTACGGGTATGATCCTAACAGAAACACCGATTTTGTTAAAGTGGATATCGTTCCTGCATTGGGAGGTACAATTCAGGGCACAGGTTATTATGCAGAGGATGAACTCGTTTACCTGAGAGCAATACCCAATGAAGGTTTTAACTTTTTAAACTGGACTGATACTTTAGGTCACATATTATCGACTGATATAATCTATCAGTTTACCATGCCTGACAGCCAGACCCGGGTGTTTGCGAATTTTACTGAATCACCCGTAGAAGTTACAGAAACAAATGCAGGCCAGAATATAAACATATTCCCCAATCCTGCTAATAATCAGGTTTCTATTAAGCTGGAAAACATACAGGATCAGGCAGATATACGGTTTATAAATGCTACCGGACAAATGGTTTTGCAAAAAAACCATTTTGTGTCGAATGAAGGTATGACTGCAAGTTTTGATATTAACTTCCTGAAACCCGGCATTTATTTTATCATTGTTTCAAATAATCAAAATACATCAACCCATAAACTTATCGTAAATCCAAAATAATAATTCATCACATTAAAAATAAGAAAATTAGGAGATTTTAAGGCCTTTTGGATAAAATATTTGATAAAGAAAAAGGCCGGAGTTTTCATTTTTTTTTCATTACTTTGACTTATTTTTTCAAAAAAAGCTGGTAAAACAAGCAGATTAACTGCATTTAATGGGATTAAATAGTGCAAATTAAAATCAAAAATTTACTGATATGTCGATTAAACACAAGACACTGGATTTAAAAAAGCGAATGCAGGGAGCCTTGCTCGGTGGCGGAATTAAGGCCATTGAGAAGCAACAATCTATGGGAAAAATGACTGCCAGGGAGAGAATTATTGCATTGCTCGATCCGAACTCTTTCCATGAATATGATTTATTTGTAGAGCATGCCGCCAGGGATTTTGACATGGATAAAAAGCATCTTCCGGGTGATGGTGTAATAACAGGTACCGGTACGATCACCGGTTATCCTGTTTGTATTTATGCCCAGGATTTCACCGTAGCAGGTGGTTCGCTGGGAATAATGCATGCCCGGAAAATTACAAAAATTATGGATCATGCCATGAACCTGAAAATTCCTATCATTGGTATCAACGACTCGGGTGGGGCAAGAATCCAGGAAGGGGTAAATTCTCTTGCCGGTTATGGTGAGATTTTTTATCGTAACACACTCGCATCCGGTGTTATCCCGCAGATATCAGTAATTTTAGGTCCCTGTGCAGGTGGTGCAGTTTACTCTCCGGCTCTCACCGATTTCGTTTTTGTGGTGGATAAAATCTCCAAAATGTTTATCACTGGTCCCGAAGTGATCAAGTCAGTACTGGGTGAAGAGATCAGTATGGAAGAACTTGGGGGTGCCAGGGTTCATTCCGAAATTACAGGTAATGCTCATTTCTTTGCCGAAAGTGAGCAGGAATGTTTGCAACAAATAAAAAAGCTGGTAAGTTATATACCATGGAATAATACCAAAAAGGCTGAGGCCTTCCCTAAAAAGGCACCTAAGATCCGCCAGTATAAGATCGACAACATAATGCCCACCGATCCCAGGGAACCTTATGATGTGAGAGATGTAATACGATCAATCAGCGACGATAGTGAATTTTTCGAAGTACAGGAATTATTTGCCTCCAATATGGTAATCGGGTTTGGGCGCATCAACGGCGACACAGTGGGATTTGTTGCCAATCAGCCCCTGATACTCGCCGGAGTGCTGGATGTGGATAGTTCTGATAAGGCAGCCAGATTTATCCGATTCTGCGATTCTTTCAACATACCCCTTGTAACATTGGTTGACTTACCGGGATATTTACCCGGAATTGACCAGGAGCATGCCGGAGTAATCCGCCATGGGGCGAAAATTTTATACAGCTACTCTGAAGCTACTGTTCCAAAGGTTACTATTATACTTCGTAAAGCCTACGGAGGAGGATATATCGCCATGTGTTCGCGACATCTGAGAGCCGACTTCGTTTTTGCCTGGCCCACAGCAGAAATTGCTGTAATGGGTCCAGAGGGTGCAGCAAATATTATATTCCGCAATGAAATCAAAAATGCCGAAGATCCTGAGAAAGTGCGCCAGGAGAAAGTGGAAGAATACAAGAAAAAATTTGCAAACCCATACGTTGCCGCTGCTCACGGTTACATCGATGCTGTAATTGAACCTGCCGAAACGAGAAGTTTTGTTGTGCATGCCCTGGAAGTATCAGGTCAGAAATCAGAACTGCGCCCCGATAAAAAACATGGTATTCCACCATTTTAAAATACTCTGATTACTGGAATCAATTCATTTGGAAATCAGCTGTTTGAAATTTTTAAAAATGGAACATCACGAAAACATAGAAGGTAATGCCCCTGAAAACTTCTTCAATCTTATTGTTGATGAAGCTGAATACAGAACGCTTCCCAATAGAATGTACGAAAGGCGCAAACCTTACGAACCCTATAACCCGGCAAAAATAAAGTCTTTTATGCCCGGTAATATACCCGAGATATTTGTTAAAGCCGGAGATGAAATAAAGGAGGGCGACAGATTACTCATCCTTGAAGCCATGAAGATGAAAAATATCATCCTAGCTCCTTTCGATGGAAAAGTTAAAAAAATCAATGTATCGATTGGTGAAATGGTACCCAAAAACCATGTTTTAATTGAATTGAAGTAGTTTTGATCTGAGAAAACAGATTTCACTACCGTAAATTCAGCCAGGATAAAGGATTGCAGATGCCCCATTTCCCGGCTGATTTTTTTACCTGAGAAACCCCGGACAATGAAAATTTTTTTCGCAACAAACAATACCCACAAACTCGAAGAAGTAAAAGCAATGTTGCCCGGTGATATTGAGCTCTGTGGAATGGATGAGCTGGGCCTGGAAGAAGAAATTCCTGAAACACATGATACCCTTGAAGGAAATGCCCTTCAGAAAGCACGCTTTATTCATGATAAATATGGAGTCAATTGCTTTGCCGATGATACCGGTCTGGAAGTTGATGCTCTCGAAGGGAGACCGGGCGTTCACTCAGCCAGGTATGCCGGAGATCAAAAAGACAGCAACGCAAATACACAGAAGCTTTTGAATGAACTAAAAGATAAAAAAAACCGTAAAGCCAGATTTCGGACCGTTATTGCTCTTATTCTTGATAATGAAGAAATGCTCTTTAATGGTATTGCTGAAGGAGAAATCATTGATGAGAAGCGGGGCAATGAAGGATTTGGTTACGACCCGGTTTTTGTTCCTGCCGGATACACCCAAACATTTGCAGAGATGTCGCTTGAAGAAAAGAACAAGATCAGTCACCGTTACAAAGCCACAAACATGCTGGCCGAATATATGATGTCGCTTAACTTCATGTAACAGCTGTAATCATGGATTACGCAACGTTTCTTCAATTACTTCGGTAAAAACCTGTTTCAGGCTTATACCGATATATTCTGCCTGTTGTGGAACAATGCTCCTTTCCGACATACCCGGTGTAATATTGGCTTCCAGGAAAAACAATTCGTTATTGCTGTAAATGTAATCGAGTCGGCAAATACCTTTCAATTCCAGCTTTTTATACAAAAATTCTGTTGTTTCCTGCACCAGGCGGGTTACAGAATCTGATATACGTGCAGGGGTTATTTCATCAGCGGCTCCCTTGGTATACTTGGCCTTATAATCAAAAAACTTTGCATCGGTTTTACTAACGATCTCCGTTACGGGAAGTACAAGCAGTTTTCCATTACGAATGTATGCACCGCAGGTAAGCTCGGTTCCGTTGATATACTCTTCAATGAACACTTCATCATCATGCTCCAGGCATAATTCAATGGCTGGAAGCAACTCTTCCTGATTTTTCACAAAAGTGGTACCCAGGCTTGAGCCACCTTTATTGGGTTTAACAAAAACCGGAAGACTGACATGTGTAAGCACCTGTTCAAGGGTTGGGTTATCATTTCTGAAATATTTCACCGCCCGCGCAATTTTTACACCCCAACCCGATACCAATGCATTACAAAAATGCTTGTTAAAAGTAAGTGACGACTGGAGTAAACCAGATGTGGTATAGGGTATTCCAAGCAATTCAAAATATCCCTGCAGTTTGCCATCCTCACCGGGAGTGCCGTGTATGGTAATGAATGCACAGTCAAACAGTACTTTCTCATAATTTACAAGTATGCTGAAATCATTTTTATCAACATCCTGTTCTTTTCCATCTTTATCAATATAAATCCACTTTTTTTGTGAAATACGGATAAGAAAAACATTGAACTTATCCGGGTCAAGGTTTTCACCAATAACTTTTGCGCTATTTACAGATATTACATACTCGCCGGAATCACCACCGGCAATCAGGGCAATGTTTTTCTTCATAATCTAATGAAAATATTTCATCGCAAAGTTAGAAGACTTCCCTTAACCACAATACTTTTTTATTCAGCAATTGCATCATAAATGTTTTTTATTCATGAAACAGTTCATAAATAGTTTCGCTCAGGCAAAGCAATAAATTGACGGAAATATCATTAATTAATTAGTAATTTTGAAGCTTAAAATTTCAAAGCCTGTCATGAGCATAATATCTTTTATAAAAAGTAAAACTTTTCGAAATCATATTTTACTGGCCATTGCAGCTATAATAGCATTGCTATGGCTGACACTCAAAGCGCTGGACTATTATACCATGCATGGCAAAACTATCACAGTGCCTGATCTGGAGGGTATACAAACAGAAGAAGCGGAGAGTATGCTTAAAGACATGAATCTGAGAGCAGTTATCAACGATTCTATTTTTGATTTGGAAAGAGAAAAGGGATCTGTGGCAACTCAAAATCCCGCCCCTGGTAACGAAGTGAAGAAAAATCGCACCATTTACCTTACTACTGTGGCTATTTTACCCGAGATGATTGCCATACCCGACCTGACTGATCTATCATTACGGCAAGCCCTGGCTATGCTTGAAACCCACGGGTTACAAGCAGGGCGACTTGAATACGTGCCCAATATTGCCCGCAATGCAGTATTACAACAGAAGTTTAACCAGGGAACAATTGAACCCGGCACAATGGTGGAAAAAGGCACACGTATTGATCTTGTACTTGGCGATGGTGCTGCAGATACACGTGTTTACGTGCCGCTTCTTATCGGGAAAACACGTGAAGAAGCCATTCAACTGATCAACAGCTCATCACTTAATATAGGTCGGGAAGTATTCCTTGATGATGAAACCGAAGGGCTTCGGGTATATCGCCAAAGCCCCAGTGTTAATGAACGCCGCGAACGCCTTGAGATGGGAAGCACCGTAGACCTGTATTACCGGTCTGACAGCATTTTCGACTTTGAAGAGTATCTTACAGAAACCCTTTCAGTTGAAACACCCGACCTGATGGGCAAATCACCCGAAGAAGTATTCCAGGTACTGCGCGAAAACTTCCTGGTGACCGGTGATGAGGTATTTGAAAATAATGTTCCCGTAACGCAGGCCAGAGCATACCGGCAGGATCCCGACCCACTTGATCAGCCGCTTATTATGAGAGGCGAATCAATTGATGTGTGGTACAGGCATAAAGATGAATTTCCCGGTCAGGAGGAATAAAGTGATAATTTTTCCCCGGTTACACGGTTTCCAAAACAATATTATCGGGCTAAAAGGGTTTTTGTTAATATATAAATAGTATTACCGGTTTACAGGATCCCAATGATAAAAAAACAACATTTCTTAATCATATTTTTACTATTAGTCACAGCAAGTCTTTCTGCACAGGAAATTCTTTTACCCCTTGAGGTTAACCCGGCAAAGGATTCTGCCATCAAAAAATCGCAGGAAACCGGGGCTAAAAATAACGGACCCCTTTTGCTTCCCTTTGTGGAAGATTTTTCTTACCCCGGCCCCTACCCCGACCCAATTCTCTGGGCCGATAGTTTCGCGTATGTTAATCCCGGTTTTGCCCTTCATCCAAAAACCATCGGAACAGCAACTTTTGATGCATTGAACCAATATGGAAGGGTGTATGAAGAAGCATCTGAAAATATGTTCCAGTTTGAAGCGGATAAACTTACATCGCAGCCGCTTCGGCTTGACTCTGTTTTTGATCCCGTGCCCATGGCACTTAATCCGTCTGACAGTGTTCTTTTAAGTTTCTACTTTCAACCCCAGGGCAATGGCAGTGCCCCCCGCGACAGGGATTCACTTGTGGTGGAATTTTTGCATACTCCGGGTTATTACATTGAGGACCCCGAAAATCCGGATGAAGAGATATGGATCGATGACACCTGGGTTAGTGTATGGCGGGCAGAAGGCAGCACACTCCAGCAGTTTTTAATTGAAAACGACAGCACCTGGATCCAAAGAGTGGTTATACCGGTTGAAGAAGAAGTTTATTTTCGTTCCGACTTTCAGTTCCGTTTTAAAAACTACGCAAGTTTCCCGCTTTCCAAAACACCAAACAATTACGCAGGAAATACCAGCATCTGGAATGTGGATTATATAACAC
>JBHEOF010000084.1:5696-10430 GCA_046261715.1 Bacteroidales bacterium | reverse complement strand
CCGGAGATGATTACCGACGATATCATTAAGGGAAAATACATTGTAGTATTTAATGAAGAAGTAAAACTAAAATCGGGAGAGATACTTTCTTACGAAGAAGGTATCCAACAAATGACATCTTCTACATTGGAAATTTTGGCAGAAAATCAGATACCAGAGAAAAAACTGGGATATGTGTATGGCTTTGCACTCGACGGATTTTCTGCAGAGCTTGAAAATGATGAACTGATCAGATTGAGAAAAGATCCCAGAATAAAATATATTGAGCATGATGCCATTGTAAGTGCCTTTCTTACTACGCAGCCAAATGCCACATGGGGGCTTGATCGGGTTGATCAACGTAACCTGCCAATGGATGGTAACTATACTTATGAAGTAACAGGCTCTGGTGTAAATGCATATATCATAGATACCGGTATACATTACAGCCATAACGACTTTGGCGGACGAGCAAGTTTTGGCTTTGATGCTTTTGGTGGAAACGGCCAGGACGGAAACGGTCACGGTACTCACGTTGCAGGAACAGTAGGAGGATCAATATACGGCGTAGCCAAGCAGGTAAACCTGATAGCAGTACGGGTACTGGATAACAGTGGTGGTGGAACAACCACTGGCGTAATCGCCGGGATGGACTGGGTGGCGGCCAATGCTGTTTCTCCTGCAGTAGCCAATATGTCGCTGGGTGGTGGTGCCAGCACTGCCATTGATGATGCTGTAACAAATATGTTTAATGCGGGTGTTCCCGTTATAGTGGCTGCCGGTAACGGCAACAGAGCAGGACGTCAGGATGATGCATGTAAATATTCTCCTGCCCGTGCTCCTTATGCCTACACCATTGGCGCAACTGTTAGCAACGATGCCAAAGCATCATACTCAAACTACGGTGACTGTGTAGATCTTTTTGCCCCTGGCTCAAGCATTACATCAGCCTGGCATACCAGCAACACCGCTACAAACACTATCAGTGGCACCAGCATGGCTTCACCCCATGTGGCAGGGGCTGCAGCACTATTCCTTCAAAATAATCCCGGTGCAACAGCACAGGAAGTTTATGATGCTTTGCATGAGAACAGCACTAAAAACATCGTAACCAATTCAAGCACAGCCAAAAATCATCTTCTCTACACCCTTGGATTTGGTGATGGTTCTGGTGGAGATCCAGAACCAGACCCAGTTGCTGTTACCGGCGTTAGTGTTAGTCCTACTACAGCGTCATTAGAGGTGAATGAAACAGTACAACTAGTAGCTACAGTATCCCCTGAGGATGCCACCAATAAAGACGTTACCTGGTCATCGGACAATACATCAGTTGCCACGGTAAGTTCCACAGGCATTGTAACTGGCGTTGGGGAGGGAACCACAACCATTACAGTAACAACCGATGATGGGGACTATACCGCAACGAGCTCTGTAACCGTAACAGATAGTGGAGACGGTGAAGTTGGGGATAACTCACCAGTAATCAACACTTTTAATGTAACAAACTCGACTGCCGGACCATGGAAAAGAGTTCATATTGATTGGGCTGTTTCTGATGAGGACGGTGATTTAGCCTCAGTAAAATTAGAACTATTCAGTGGAACCAGCGTTCTGGATAGTGCGACTATAAGTATTAGTGGTAGCAGTGCATCTGGGAATGACGAGTTACGTGCAAGAAACACTACTCCAGATTCGGTAAAAATTACTGTTACCGATAGCAAAGGAAATTCTGCAACTGAAACTAAGGCTTACTAAAACTTTTAGTGTAACGGTAAGTAAAACCGTTGCACCTGCTTCAGGTGATGGTAAGTTTCTTTAAATAATATTTGTTTTTCACAAAAAAAAAGCCCGGTATTTCAAAACTACCGGGTTTTTTAATTAAACAAATTTCAGTTTAAAATTTCATTCGATAACCAATTAGGAAAGACTATATAATTAATGATAAATCCAGCATCTAACCTTCACTCTTCGATCTTCTGTCTTCTGTATTCGCTCTCCGGTCTGCCTTCTCCGTTCTCCCTTTTATCTTCCCAACTTAAGCAACTGCCATACCGGAAACTCAAATTCACTCTCTACGGTAAGCAGGTAAATACCCCCTTCAAGGTTGGAAACAAAAAGTTTCTTCTCAACATTGCCCTGTTCTGTTACGGGTAATCTCTCTGCAACTCTGCCCTGGGTATCGGTTACAACAATATAAACCGTTTTTTCACTTTCATTCAGGAACTCAACGGAAATTACATCCCTGAAAGGGTTGGGATATACCCGCGCAAAAAGGGTAGTAAGGGTATTTGTGGTGCCGTAAACGGTTCCTCCCAGGTTGGTGGCATAAGCCCTGAAGTAATAAGTGGTTTCGGGCTTAAGCCCTGACATAATACTTTGAAAAGAACCTTCTCCTGAACCATTTACCGAGAACCCTGCATTATTGTTCAAACTGGGGCTCGATTCTGTATTCCAAACCATTCCGCGTTCAGTAACTTCAGAGTTTCCGGTCTCGGTAACTTCTCCTGTTGCCAGGGCTGCAATATGAGTTACACCCAAAAGGTCGCGTGTTTTTACCTTCGCCAGGGTAGCCACAATGGTCTGAAAAGTTCTCTGTACTCCGAATGATATACCTGATTCGGTTACAGCAAACGCCGCCACATAATAATCCGTTGAAGGTTTTAAACCTTCGAGAACGGTTTCAAATGCCCCGGTACCCTGCCCTTTTTCAATCATTCCTTCATTATTTTCGATAGTTGGATTCGGAAAAGAGCTCCATACAACACCACGCTGTATAACAGGCATACCACCATCATAAGTAATATCACCGCCCGTAATGGCTGTTGTAAGACCAACTTCTGATACGGGATCTGTGAAAACTGTTGCCAGGTCAGACAGACGATAAGAAGCAATCACATGTTTGATTTCCCTTAAAGTGCGGGCATTATCACCGTAATTAATATCTCCGGCCGGTAAGTTCTGATAGATTACATCAGGATTAGAGAAATAGGGTACTTCGGTATGTGTAATGCCGTCATCAAAAAAATCTCCGGAAGTGTAAGTCATTACAGAACAATAGTATCCCCCGTCTGTACCTTGCCAGCGCCATCCACCGGACCAGAAATTTTCGGGCCAGTCGGACCAGTTTGTTGGTCCCGGCTGAAAGTTCTGCAGCCAGTGGTGATGGCAACCCATATTGTGTCCCATCTCATGAATATGCGTATATCCATCAGCGGCCTGCTGAACACGGGTTACAGAGTATCCTATTTCGGGAATGCCTTCCCTTGAGTTCAACAAATATCCTACACCACCCACATCACTTACCCGTGCAAACACTGATATCAAATCGGCTTTAAAGTTATTTCGCAAAGTGCGTATAGATCCCGATTGGGCAAAGGTTGCCAGATCTTTGCCCGTATCTCCGGATTCAGTAAAATTTAATATTTCGGAATTTACCAGTGTAACAGTCATTTTTGTTTCGCTATTATCGAGTACCAGTTGGGCATTGGCCATTGCAGCAGCCACAACATTTTCAATACCCCCACCGAAATTTTCACCCCAAAACTCAGCATTGGTAGTATACAGAACCATTACATCCACATTGGCCCAATCATCGGGGCTCAGGTTCTGGTCTTTCAGATGTTCCCTTATTCGTTTCTGATCTTCCATATCTTCCTTCCTTATTTCAGGGATAAGGGGTGGTCCGCTCTCCAGAATATCACGGTCGCGGGCAGGCATCTCAATAAGATAATGGTCCAGTGTCACCGGATCGCTGATGATCTTGTAAAACATACCTTCTGAAGGCAGATAAATTGAAGCCAGACTCCTGTTTCCATGGCTGGTATAAACCACATAGCCCGTGGTTTCATTGATTCTTGCGGTAATGGATGTGGTTCCGTTTATGTTCCTTTCGCTGCGATTTACTGCAGCCGTATAAAAAACATCTTCAAAAAGATTAAGAACTATTTCAATTTCAGCTTTTATAGCTTCATCATATTTGAATGCCGGATTCAATTCCACCTGCGCAAAGCGAATCACTGCATCTTTTTGTTCAAAAAAGTGCAGAACATTGTTCACGTTCAATTTTTCTGCTGAACGTGAAATGATCAAAGGCAGAGATGCATCAGCAGATTCATTTTGTGCATGTGAATAGCTGAAAAGTATGATCAAAGAAAATGATAGAAATATTTTGAATCGTATATACATTGATAACAGTTGTTATAAATTGGTAATTAATTTATGTATTAGACTATGAATAAACATAGAAACATATTTTTATCTCAATGGGTTCAAAAATACTACCACTTTTTCAATATACTTTGAAATTTGGGAAAAATTTAGGATTTAAACAATACCGGGTCATTTTTATGAATATTCCTTTAGTTCGGGTTTACTTCAATTCAAACAGGTAACTTTGTCTTATAAAACAATCTGCCAAGTCTGATTTATGAACTGGACCCGCAAGCAAATTTCTATCATGGCTATTGTAGCCATAACTGCTTTCATGAGCACATTCCTCATATCATCCATAAACATTGCTTTACCGGCCATTGAAAAAACATTTGAGTTAAATGCCGTTACACTTAGCTGGATAGTTACATCTTTTCTTCTTGCCACAGCTATGTTTCTCCTACCGGTTGGCCGCTGGGGAGATCTTACCGGCATTCGTCGCATTTTTAAAACCGGCGTTATAATATTTACCATCTCTTCTTTACTGTGTTCCCTGGCGGGATCAGGATTCTGGCTCATTTTTTTCCGTTATATACAAGGAATTGG
>JBHEOF010000084.1:0-5686 GCA_046261715.1 Bacteroidales bacterium | reverse complement strand
ATTCCTGACTCAATATACAGGGTGGCGATCCATTTTTTATGTTGCAGCAGCATTTGGGGTAGTAACATCAATACTTGCATTCACATTTCTTGGTAAGGACAATCTTCTGGCCCATAAAGCAAAAAGACCAGATATTAAAGGAACCTTACTCTATATGGCAGGACTGGTTTTTATGGTATACGGATCATCAACCATTCCCGAAATATCAGGTTGGCTGATGATATTTACAGGTGCGCTGGCACTGGTAATGTTCTGGATTATAGAAAGCAGATCTGCCTTGCCGGTATTCAACACAAGACTTTTTACCGAAAACCGCTTATTTGCTTACTCAAACATGGCAGCGTTGATTAACTATAGTGCCACATTTGCCATCGTATTCCTTTTGAGTTTGTTTTTGCAAAAGATAAGAGGTTTATCGCCACTTGATGCGGGAACAATTCTCATTGCCCAGCCGGCTGTTATGGCCATTTTTTCACCGGTTGCCGGCAGATTATCTGACCGAATTGACCCCAGATATCTTGCCACTGCCGGTATGAGTATGTGCAGCGTGGGATTAATTGCTTTTTCATTTCTTTCAGCAACTACACCACTTGTAGTTATAATTGGCATTTTAATATGGGTAGGACTGGGGTTCGCTTTTTTCTCATCACCCAATATGAATACCATTATGAGTTCAGTTGATAAAACATATCTGGGCCTTGCATCAGGCACAGCAGCTACCATGCGGGTAGTTGGTCAGATAACCAGTATGACCATAGCAACATTGTTTTTTGCAGGAATGTTTGGCACCCAAACCATTGAACTGGTTTCCAATGATTTATTTATGAATGCTGTAAAGTGGGGATTTCTGAGTTTTGCGCTTATCAGTTTGGCAGGAATTTACTTTTCTTATAAAAGGGGAAGTAAACCTGTATCAGAATAATCAACAGTGAACCTAAATTTAAAATTTTTGATTGAAGCTTTCCAATAAAACATTTTTAACAAATAGGGTCAGGCTATGGAGATCAGCCGTAAGGTTATTGTTATTCCTGATATGGATGTCCAAACACCTGCACCCAGTAATGGCCGCTTTCGGCATAGCCAATGCCAATTTCAGAAAATTCCTTTTTCATGATGTTTTTACAATGTCCTTCCGATCCTAACCAGGCATTTAACACACTCTGTGGGGAGCTAAATCCGTAAGCAATATTTTCTCCAAAAGCGCTAAAGCTGTAATTTTGCTCCGTAATACGATCCTCTGGAGTGCGCCCGTCGGCAGAGTTATGACTGAAATAGCTGTTTGCCGACATATCATCAGCATGTAATTGAGCGGTTTTATGCAGCTTATCGTTCCAAGTCAGTGGCCCAGCAGGTGAAAAATCAGTACCGTTGCAATTGTATCCCTGGCTTCTGACTTCATTTACCAGTTCTACCAATTCAAGTTTGATAACGGGTATACCGGGTTCAACATCATCTTTGATGCACGAGATACTCAATAGCAATATAGAAAGAAAAACAACATTAATACGGCTTTTAAAAAGCAGGTATTTTATTGAGAAACACTGATACAATATCTGAACTTTTTTATATTCATTAATTTTCTCATCAAATTTAGAGAATTAAAGATTCTGTTTTCTCTGTGAAATCCTGAAAAATGATTCGTTTTTCAACTATAATATGAAAGCCTACCTGATTCATTTACATCATTTACACTGGATTTTACAAATGGTTATCAAATCAGAAAAACAGATACAGCTTACCTGATTTCAGGCAAGCTCAGGGTTAAAAAGAATTAGGATTATTTGGGAAATAAGGGTTCATCTGTATTTGAAATTGCTGCAATATACTTATACATTTCTAGAAAATGGCCTGACCAAGCTCGCAGATAATTAATACGTTTGAGATTAACCTAAAGTACCGCTGGATCACAATTCTTCCCTATCAAATGGAGTTACGTTTAGTCCGGAATTATAATTATAGCTGGTAAATGAAACCGCTATATCACGAGCATCTCATACATCGTGGACTTTCGGGCATAACCAGTATACGGCCCATGGGAATTTTTTCTCCACATCTCGAGCAAACTCCGAAGGATGGATTATCTATATTATCCAATGCATGCTGCAACCCGTGAAGTTTTTCCCTGGCCTGACGAAGTGCTGCTTCATTCACACTTTTATTGTTAATGGCATCCATTCTTGATATCCTGCCTATGGCCACATCGGGAGCAACCGGTTTGGTAAGGTCTTCGAGTTCCCTGATCTGTTCTTTTACCTGTCCGATCTTTTTGACGATCAGTTCCTTTATCTGATTTTTGTCAGGTGGGTTATTCATGGGGCAAAAATACGAAAAAATAGCTTTAAGGTTTGGTTACCTTTGTGACCAGATTATGAAAATTCAGGAAAAACTGCCTGTGATCACCATCCTGCTTCCCTTTTTCAGGGTGGGAAAAGAATTTGACCAGGCTATTGAGAGCATTATAAACCAAACTTTCAGGCATTGGAAATTGCTTCTTATAAGCAACAATGGAAATCAGGAAGGACTTGAAATTGCAATAAATCGGATGAAAGAAGATTCCAGGATCAAACTCATCCATGAGCAACAGCAAGGGATTGCCCATGCATTAAATGCCGGGTTACAACTTTGTAAAACACCTTATGTGGCCCGCATGGATGCTGATGATTTTTCGCACCCTGAAAGATTACAGAAGCAATTTGATTACCTTCAAAAGAATAAGGATGTTGACGTGGTTTCCTCTCAAACAATTTTCAGCAGCAGCATCCCGGGCAGTGAAGGCTTTTCCATCTTTGTTGACTGGCAAAACAACATTATTGCACCCGAAGAACATGATCTGTACCGTTTTATAGAATCGCCACTTGCTCATCCCACCATTATGTTCAGAAGGGAACTGATAGACAAGTACGGGCTTTACAATACGGGGCCAGTACCTGAAGACTATGAGATGTGGTTACGGTGGATGGATCAGGGTGTCCGGTTTTATAAGATCCCCGAACCATTGTTAACCTGGAACGACCATTCTGGAAGACTTACCCGCACCCACGATAACTACTCGCGCGAATCTTTTTACAATGTAAAAGTCATGTACCTGTCGAAGTGGATCCGCCGGCATGTACCTGCAGAAAAAAGAATAGTAGTATGCGGCAGCAGCCCTAACGGTCGTAAGAGATCAGCCCTGCTGCAGGAAAACGGTGTGGTGATTTTTGGCTTCACAGATGTAAAAAAACGTTCCATTCACAAGGTCCGTTTCATCGGTATTGAAGAAATCACCGAACCCGAAAAATGGTTTCTTATCAATGTTATTACCAGCCGTGGCGTTGGTGAAGCCATCCGAAAGCATTTCTCAGCGCTGGGTTTTAAAGAAGGCAGGGATTTTATTCTGGCGGGGTGAGGGTATGTAATAGTTAATCGTTCAAACATGCACAATCAATGTTCATAATCGAACAATAATTGTTATTTTTTTATGCATTTTATGGTCTTAAGGAACAGCAATAAGAACTTATTTATCTCAATGTCAGCCAATAGGATAATTTGGAGTAAGAATTGATTATGATATTAAAGTTTATTACACAAAATCAAATGACCATGATAAAAAGTTATCTGATCAGCGCTGTCCGGAATTTCAGACGTCAAAAACTTAGCACTGTCATCAATATTTTAGGTTTATCAACGGGATTATGCTGTGCCTTTTTAATAGCCTTGTATGCTATTGATGAGTTTAGCTATGATCGTTTTCACGAGGATGCTGCAAATATTTACAGATTTAAGAGCAAATTTGGAATACAGACGGAAGCAGTTCCATTGGGTCCTTACCTGTTAAATGATTATTTAATAAGCGATATACCTGAAATACAGTCAACTGTTCGCCTGAGGCCCGAAAGAGGGGAAGATTTCTGGATAAGGTACAATGACCAGAATTTTATTGAAAGAAGTTTTATCCTTGCAGATTCCAATTTTTTCTCTTTCTTTTCCTTCCCATTGCTGCAGGGCCAGCCTGGAGAAGTATTGAGAGACCCCAACTCTGTCGTAATTAGCCAGTCGGCCGCCTTAAGGTACTTTGGTGATACTGACCCTGTCGGAGAAATATTACATGTATATGGTCAGCACCCCACCATGGTTACCGGAATAATGCATGATTTTCCATCAAATAGCCATTTCAACGCTTCTATGATAGCAAACTTTGAGCTGGCGAGAAACTACCTCCCCTCTAATATATTTGATAACTGGGGGAGCTTAAGCTGCCATTATTACATCAAACTGGAAGACCATGCAAATTCGAATGTAGTATCATATAAAATCATGCAGGTTCTGGAAGAAATAATACCACACATGACTGAACTTCTGACTATTTATATTCAGCCATTGCTGGATGTAAGATTGCATTCAGCAAATGTGGCATGGGATATCAGCAACCAGGGCAGCATTACCATATTGCATAGCCTGATAGCAATAGCATTGGTAATCATCCTGCTGGCATCGGTAAATTATATAAATCTGTATACGGCTCAATCTACAAAGAGAAAAAAAGAGGTAGGAATAAGAAAAGTACTGGGTGCCCGCAAGAGCAATATTTTCTGGCAAAGCATGTCAGAATCATTTATTTCAGTAATCATTTCATTTATCATAGCCCTGGGTATAACAGAGATACTCCTGCCTTATGCCAATGAATTGAGCGGCAAAACCTTAACCCTGGTTAGTCTTTTCACTCCTCCTTTCATATTCTGGCTTTTGGCATTTCCGGTCTTTATTGCATTTTTGTCGGGGTTCTATCCGGCCATGGTTGCAGGCAGTTTCACACCGGCACATATATTCAGGGGTAGCAGCCCCTCATCACTCAAAAGCAGTTTTTGGGGAAGAATCCTGAACCTTAGAATCAGGCAGGTCCTTATCATTTTTCAGTTTGTATGTGCAATTGTACTTATCACCCTTAGCTTGTCCATCAACCGACAGATAAATTATTTATTTACAAAGGATTACGGTTATGAAGCTGCCGGACTCATCGTGATAAGCAATCCTGATGATGATAACCGGTATATGCGGTTTTCCGGATTAAAAAATCATCTGGAGACATATCAGGAGGTGGAACTTGTTGCAGCAGGAGAAAATATACCTTCCAACAGGCTTGGAAATTTTACCTATATCAGTTTGACCGAAAATGACCACGAAGTACAAACGGGGAATTTGAACGTTAGTCATGATTACCTGGAAGTACTGGGGGCAAAACTCATATCGGGAAGGCTCTTCAACCGGGAATATGGTACGGAAAGATCAAATATTATCATCAACCGGACCACAGCAAACAATCTGGGATATACACCGGAAGATGTTGTTGATAAAACCGTTATGAGTCATAACTCCAATCAGCCCCTTCGTATAATAGGGGTGATTGAAGATATTCATTTCTTTTCGTTACATGAGCCAAGCCCCCCGATTATGTTTCATCTTTTTGAGCAACCATCGCCCTATAGTAATATATTGGTCAGAGTTGATCCGGCAGGCATTAAACCGGCCCTTGATCTGGTTGAAAAATTCTGGAAGCAGGAATACGCGCAGTATCCGCTTGTATATCATATTCTGGAAGATAGACATAAAGGCCTCTATTACAGGGAGGAACAAACCCGTGAACTGATCATAGTATTTATGATTGCAGCCATCATCATATCATTACTGGGTTTATTTGCACTTGCTT
>JBHEOF010000083.1:9795-10566 GCA_046261715.1 Bacteroidales bacterium | reverse complement strand
GATCAGAAAAGGGTTTAATACGTGTTTCAAACTGGGTAACAGGTACGAGCACCTCCTGTCCGTCATCAGTAATAAAAACCTGATTCAATCCTGTAGGTTGCTCGTCAAAAATTTCCAGACTAGCTTCAGAATATCCACTACCATAGGATCCTCTTAAGCTCAGCATCGGACTATACCCACCACGGGCTATTACCAAACCCCTTTCAGCACTGGAGATTCGTATGTCGGCTGCACTAATTTCGGGCTGCAGGTTAAGAGCCACACGAAAAACCTGCATAGGTGATTGCTCAGGTTCATCTTCCACAATAATTTCCACTTCGGGAAAAGCAACTGTTAACTCAACATCTTCGGGTAAAAACATGATCTGGCTCAGATTCAGATATGCCAGGTCAAGCTGATTTTGTGCATTTACCAATTGAAGTTCTTCTGTAGCCAGTTGTGCCTGGATGGTGAGCAATGACCCACGGGGCAGGGTACCGGCTTCAACAAGTTTTGTTGTGCGCTCTACCTGCTGTTCGCTTATTTCAACCTGGTTGCGGGCATTATCAACAAGTTCGGTGTTGAACAGAACCTGCAAATAGGCTGATGCTACCATGAGAGCAACATCATTATAGCTTCTTTCCAGATCATAATTGCTTGCATCCAGGTCAAGTTTGCTCTGCCTGATGGCATTTTGAACCTGCAATCCGCTGAAAATATTCAAACTGGTTGAAATGCCAAAATTATTGGTACGAACCGTTTCAGTGGCAAACTCATTGGTAAACGGGTCGA
>JBHEOF010000083.1:429-9785 GCA_046261715.1 Bacteroidales bacterium | reverse complement strand
GTCGACTGTACGTCCGAAATTATACGCATGCGAAGCACTTGCATTGAGAGTAGGAAAGAGATTGGCCCGGCTTTGGGTAAGGTTTTCTTGGGCCAGATCAACTGAAAGTTTTTGCTGTTGAAGCTGCAGGTTATTCATCCACGCATGGTCAATACATTCTTCAAGAGTCCACGGCCGGTTTTCCTGGGCAAATACTTTATTTGAAAACGAAAGTATCCCTATTAATAAAACAATTAGTACTCCGGATTTAATATAATTTTTGTGCATATTACACTATTTATCTAAAGGTTTCGTATAATTTTCAAGCAATTTTTACTTTTTATACTGCCAAAAGTAATATGACGCTTTATATTGAAGTTTATTACAAGTTTGTATGGTTATTTTTTTATGCAATCGTATATATTAATAAAGCTGGAACGATCATGGAAACAATTTTCATACAAAGATTGTTTCTATTATTTGGGAAACAATTTTAAAAAAAGCATATGCGCATTGCAATTTCAGGACATACGGGTTTTATTGGCGGCAAGTTAAAAAATTATTTTTCAGAAAAGAGATATGAAATAACCGGTATTGGACGCAAAGATTTTTCAAAAGGATCAATGCACCTGGCAAGTTTGATAAACGGCCATGATTATTTGATAAACCTTGCAGGGGCCCCGATAATAAAAAGATGGACCCGAAAATACAGCAGACTGCTCTGGTCCAGCCGTGTTGATACTACCGCCAAACTCAGAGAAGCTATTGCTCAATGTAATGAAAAGCCGAAAGCCTTTTTTTCGGCATCGGCAGTTGGGATATACTCATCGGATGGTATTCACACAGAAAACGATAATCAACTGAGCAATGATTTTCTCGGATTGCTTTGTCAGAACTGGGAAGAAGAGGCTGCAAAAACCAGGGTATTCTGTCCCACATATATAATACGGACGGGAATCATATTGGGTGAGAACGGCGGAGCACTGCCCCAGATGGCTTTACCTTTTAAGCTTTTTGCAGGAGGTAAAATCGGGAACGGAAAGCAAATGATCTCCTGGATGCACATACAGGATTATGCCGAAGCACTTCATATGCTGATGCAAAAATTACCCGAACAGGAAGTGTTTAATTTTACCGCTCCAAATCCGGTTTCCAATGCTGAGTTTTCTTCTGCCTTGGCAAAAACATTACATCGCCCCAATTATCTCCCTGTACCTCCCTTTGCACTAAAGCTTCTTTTCGGTGAGGGATCGGTAGCATTACTCTCAGGTCAAAACGCACTGCCTGAAGACCTGCAAAAAGCAGGATATGAATTTCATTTCCCGGAAGTTTCCGGGGCACTGAAAGATTTGCTTCAATCAGCCGAATAACAAAGTGAAAACCTGATCTACCCTGCTTACAGGGTGAATTTTGATTGAGTATTTGTTGGCATCAATTCCTTTGAGATTGAATTTGGATACAAAGATTTCCTCGAAGCCCAGCTTTTGAGTTTCAGCAATCCTTTGTTCAATACGCGTAACAGGCCTGATTTCGCCTGTAAGACCTACTTCTGCAGCAAAGCAGGCCTTATCATTTACCGGAATATCTTCATTGGATGAAAGCACAGCACATATAACACCCAGATCAATGGCCGGGTCATCTACTCTTATTCCCCCGGTAATATTCAGAAAAACATCTTTGACAGATAGCCTGAACCCACAGCGTTTTTCAAGCACGGCCAGCAGCATGTTGAGCCGCCGCACATCAAACCCGGTAGAAGATCGCTGCGGCGTACCATATGCAGCCGTACTAATGAGTGCCTGGGTTTCAATCAATATAGGACGCATACCTTCAAGGGTTGCAGATACGGTTATACCACTGAGTTGGTCATCACGATGAGAAAGTAAAATTTCTGAAGGGTTGGCAACCTCCCGCAAACCATCTCCTCTCATCTCAAAAATGCCCAGTTCTGATGTGGAGCCGAAACGGTTCTTTTGTGAGCGTAATATGCGGTACACATGATTGTGATCGCCTTCAAACTGCAGTACCGTATCAACCATATGTTCCAGCAACTTTGGCCCGGCAAGAGAGCCTTCCTTGGTTATATGGCCGATGAGAAAAACAGGTGTCCCGGTTTCCTTGGCAAATTTCTGAAACTCCGAAGCACACTCCCTGATTTGTGAAACACTCCCGGCAGATGACTCAATCTGCGATGTTGTAAGGGTTTGAATAGAATCTATCACCAACATTTGAGGCTGTATTTCATCAATGTGGTGGAAAATATTATCGGTTCGGGTTTCGGTTAGAATATAGCAATCAGACTGGTTCAAACCCAGGCGTTCTGCCCGCATTTTAATCTGCAGTTCACTTTCTTCACCAGAAATATAAAGTACCTTTTGATTTTTTATATTAAGTGCGACCTGCAGCATAAGAGTTGACTTTCCGATACCCGGCTCACCCCCTACCAGCACCAGGGCCCCGGGTACAATACCTCCGCCAAGCACTCTATCCAGTTCCTTGTTGCCCGAAGCAAAGCGTTCCTCCTCCCGGCTGCGAATCTCGGTAATAAGTCTTGGCCGGGCTCCTGCTGCTCCGCTTCCTGTTCTTTGACGAGCAGATGTTCCTTTGCCCGCTTTTTCAATTATCTCTTCCACATAAGTGTTCCATTCGCCGCAGGATGGGCATTTACCGATCCATTTGGCCGATTGGGCTCCACAATTCTGACAGAAAAAAGTTGTTTTTACCTTTGCCATAATATACTGATGTTCAAAAGAAAAAGGGAAAACCATGCGTGTAGCAAAATTGGTTTTCCCTCTGCAACCATGAAAACAAGACTTTAAATTTACAAAAAGAAATGCAAATATCAGCGAATTTTAATAAACTCTTTGAATAAAACCCCCTGGGGAAAATCGAGATGAAGTATAAGATATGAATTATCCAGTTTGTTTACATTCCAGTTATCGTTCCATAACTCGTTTGATAAATTGAACAATGTAAGTGTGCTTTTAACCGGGGTTGACTCCATAACATAAAACCCACTGTCTACTTCCGATATATTACCGGTTTCAACCGACCTCTCAAAAATTGTAACCTGCCCGTTTTCAAAAACCCACTCCATAGTATGTGTTGCGTTTATATCTGCAACATTAATCATCTCCCAGGTACCATCCAGTAGGACTTCTGAATGTTTTTTGCAGCCCGGTAAAAACAATACTGCGCTTAATAAGAAACCGATAAATAATGATGAATATTTCATATTATTATATTCGTATGTAAATTCTGACAGCAAATTTAAAAAATAAACGGAGATGGTTTGCCCGCAATTTTACGTGAAAAAATAAATAATTCTTTTGAGACAACCTTCTTTTTCTTATGATTAAAAGCTCCCTGAAACTCTAAGGCTGAAGTTTCTGTGCGGTTGTATATCTCCCGGCCGACCCATATATTCAGTATTGGTAAGATTTTTCAACACCAATGAAATTTCATAATGTTGATGAAACTGCCATCCCAGGTTTATATCCAACACAAAATAGCCGGTATTTTTTTCATTCCAGTAGTCATAAAACCCGGGCAATATCAACTCACGGGTAAGTTCATCAAGAAAAACATCATCAATGTTGAGCATGCGCGACCGATAATAAAATTCAGATCCGAGGCTAATTCTATTGAAAGTAGCAGCATAACTTAACCGGGCTGAATGTTTGCGGCGGTATTTCAGAAAATTGTCTGTATTAAGACCAGTACGCGGATCAAATTCAACCGGATACATGTAAACATAGCCTCCTCCAATTGTATTTTCTACCCTTCCAATGGTTCGATTCAATAAAAATTCTGTTTCAGCACCATACACTCTTGAATATTCAGTATTGGTTGCCCTGAAACCAAACTCACCCAACCCGGTTTCCAAATCAGTATATACACCGAACAAATATTCTATCAGATCTTTATTCTGCGAATAAAACAGTGCCAGATCCCACATGCCATTCCAGCCACCTATACTCATGCCTTGTTTTACAGCAACTTCTGAGTTCCATCCCGATTCTGCCTCAAGCAAGGGATTTGGAAAAATCCTCACCGAACCAAGCGCCGTGGCAGCATACTTCTCGGCAATTGACGGATAACGGTACCCCTGCCCCCATGATGCCCTTAAAAATGTATACTCTGATAACTGATAGTTTAATCCTGCCCTGAAAAGAGTTACAAGCTTATCATTTTCTCCGTTCAGTGTATTATGCTCAAGGCGAACTCCTCCTACCATTTTCAATTTTTCGGTTGGGCTTATATTGGCCTGCGCATACGAAGCCAGGTTCAGAGCATCGTGATCACCATAAAACCGGGAACGTATAAAGCTGCTTTTTTGAAGAATGCCGGCGTTGATGTTCAAAAACGAATTTATTTCGAACCAGCCCATATACTCAGTGTACAAAGAAAGGGCATCGCTGGCATTATTACTGGCTTCAGGCTCAGGGAAATTATTGCCGGTAAATTGCACACGTGCGCGCAAATCATGAATTACGGCCGGCGAATAGAGCCATTTCACGAAAGGATCAACAGTAACAAATGTTCCCTGGTGATTGATCGCTGTTGTTTCTGACTGCTTCAGAGCACCCTGTGTGGCATCTTCCCATAAAACAAAATCATATTTGTCGGTATACCCTGCCAGTGTATTCAATCCGTATGAAAGCCCCGGCGTATCGGCATGATGATGCCGGAGATTGAGATTGATACGCCCTGCATTTTCTCTGTTTAATCGCCTGTAACCTTGGTCAAACAGAACAAATGAGCCCAGGGAAATT
This sequence comes from Bacteroidales bacterium, assembly GCA_046261715.1. Taxonomy (GTDB): domain Bacteria; phylum Bacteroidota; class Bacteroidia; order Bacteroidales; family UBA7960; genus SKVR01. Next base: position 5,031 of record JBHEOF010000083.1, on the reverse strand, counting down.
TCGGTATTTCCATATTTTTTCAGGTGCGAAAATGATGCGGAAGAGAAATTCCTGATCCCTGGCCACCACTTCCAGTTGCTGTTTGGAGGGTTGTCGAAAAGCCCCGATTCGACGTAAAAAGCGGTTTTGCCTTCTTCGGAAGCGGGAGCTGTACGGAAATTGATCACACCATTTAATGCCGAAGAACCATATAGTACAGATGAAGCTCCTTTGATAATTTCAATTTGTGAAATGTTTTCCAACGGCAGATAGCGCCACCGAATATTTCCTGCATCCGCCGCAAGAACGGGCATGCCATCAACAAGGGTAAGAACCCTTGAACCGGCGCCATAACTGAATCCACTGCCACCCCGTATCGAAGCCTGCCCGTCAAGCACTTCAATGCCCGGTGTTTTGTCGATAAGTTCAGTAGCATTGGTTATATGGGTTGAATTATAATCGCGGGGCTTGATAATACTTACCGATACCGTAGATTCTGCAATTCGCTGTTCAACCCTTGATGCACTCACGATCACCTGATCAATGCGTTTGATCTCAGGGTCAAGAAAAACATCAATAGTAAGGGTATCGCCATCTGATAAACTAACACTCTTATTAACCGGTGTATAGCCTATGAATCTGAATTGCAGTTTATACTCTCCCGGTTGCAGTATTAACCGGAACATGCCCTTATCGTTGGTAACTGTTCCCCGACCAGGTGCGTAAATAACATTTGCGCCCGGCAAAGGATTACTATCATCGGCATCGCTAACCCTTCCTTTCACCAATGTTTGTGCTGAAACTACTAATGAAAACTGAATCAGCAGCAGAAGCAGTATAAACGATGTTCTTATATGCATTATTCAGGAACAAATGTTAAACGCAAACGAAACGGATCGGTTGGGTCAGTAGGATTTGGAAAAGTGGCATTAACCTTCAGTGAGTTGGCCAGTAATTCTTCAATATTGGTGTAAAGCGTATTCATTGGTAACATTGTTAATGAATCAGAAGTGATAAGCAATTCGGTTTCATTTTGCTGAAACCTCCATGTACCCTCAAATTCACCGAAGGTGCCTGTACCATCTTCTCTGAAATCAACCGTACCATTGAAATCTTCGAGCAATGATCCGGCCCCGCTGGCATCTACTCCATTTACCAGAAGAGAATCAGAAGTCCAAAGGGTTTGGGTCAAATATCGAAAACGGTCTGAGGGTTCATCCTCTTTATCACATGCGGCAATTACAAATGCAGCAATTGTAATGATCAATAAAAACGATTTTTTCATGTTTTTGAATTTTAGTTTTAAATAACCATATAAAGTTAGTAAATATTATAATCCGAAATCCGTACAATTGTATACGGGGTTTCGGGTAAACGGTTTTAAACGGAAGATGTTTTGACTCTAAGTCATGCAATCACTGAAATCCGTTTTTTGCCTACAGGTATAATGACAATTTTTTTAGTAATTATGTCAGTATAATGACAAATTTATTGTTAATTTTGTCATTAGAATGTCAGTTTTTACATTTAGTCATAAAAAGCGCATAAGTATGCAAGTTATCAAAAGGGCATTACAGGATAAGATTTTAAGCCGTTTACGGGCAGGTAAAGTGATTGTATTGACCGGCGCAAGACGCACAGGGAAGACCTTTCTCATCAGGGAAATAATGAAAAACCTGAACAGGCCTCATCTCTACCTGAACGGTGAAGACTATACCACTGCGCTGAAACTTCAGAACAAGGGCCTCGATGAATACCGAAACCTGATAGGTGAAAACAAATTTCTGATCATTGATGAAGCGCAAAAGATTGAAAATATTGGCCAGATATTAAAACTGATGATCGACGAAATAGAGGGCCTGCACATACTGATTACAGGTTCATCGGCCTTTGATATGCTCAACACCATCGGCGAACCTCTTACAGGCCGAAAGTACAGTTACCAGCTGCACCCCATAGCGCAAATTGAGCTTATGGCATACGAAAATCCGATTACCACACAAAGCCTTTTATCAAGCCGGCTCATTTACGGAAGCTACCCTGAGGTACTTACCATACATGACAACAATGAAAAGATTGAGTACCTTACCGATCTGATAAATTCATACCTTTTAAAAGATATCCTTGTGCTTGACAGGATAAAGAATTCATCAAAGCTGGTAAATATCATTCGGCTTCTGGCCTTTCAGGTCGGGCATGAAGTATCCATAAACGAACTGGCACAAAATGTTGGCCTTAACAAACTGACTGTTGAAAGATACCTCGATTTGCTGACCAAAGTGTTTGTGATATACAGGGTTGAAGGTTATAGCCGCAATCTGCGCAAGGAGATATCAAAGTCGCCGCGATACTACTTCTGGGACAATGGCATTAGAAACATGCTTATAGCCAATTTTAACGACCTTTCGTTGCGAAATGATGTGGGGCAGTTATGGGAAAACTATAATATTTCTGAAAGAATAAAACTACAAAACTACCAGGGATGGGCCTCCAACAATTATTTCTGGCGCACCTACGATCAACAGGAAATTGATTGGATAGAAGAACGCGATGGGGGCCTTTTTGCTTACGAGATTAAATACAGAAACGCCCAAACCAAAATACCCGGCGCATGGGCAAGAAATTATCCCAAGGCTAAATTCACATTGATCAATACTGAAAATTATCTTAAGTTTATTACGCAAAAGGATTTTTCGTGAATTTGTATTTGCTACTTTTTATTTGATTAAGGTATGGAACGCTGATTCTGCTGATTTTTATGATAGTCCGCTGATTTAATCATAAACAATCTGCGTTACCCCGTATCTGCGATATCTGCGTTCAAATTAAAGCAATACTTGTAGTGCTAAATTGAATTGTTAATCATTATTTTCGGGTGTGTTTATGGCTTAATCATAATGGAATCTGCATTTCGCAATCTATTTTCAGAATTAAGTGGCGGGGTGACTTAAAGTCGCCCCGTCACGTAAAAAAACGCCTGCCGGACGAATCCGGCAGGCGTTGGGGTCATGGTTGCAGATATAGGGAATTGCAGATTGTTTTTTCTGTTTCTTATTTGGCTGAAAGAAATCCTGCGCAAACTGCCGGAAGACTTTCTTCAATTTCTTTTTCAGGTTTGATAAATTTTGCCAACGTACCATTGGTTAATTCAGTTCTTTTTTCTCTCTGGATTTGGGCAAAAACTTCTTTGGTATCGAAACTGAAGTTATCTTCTACTTCTTCTTCAGGCTTGCTTATGCTACTGAGCAATACACCCAGGTAATCATCTTTTCCGTAATTCTTTTCTTCGGTATATTTGGGCAGGTCTTCCTCCACAGGTTGTTCAATGTATTCCGGCATGTGGGTTATTTCAAATTTGCTTTGTCTGTATTCATTTACAAATTCATTATACCCGGGAATGGTTTCTTCAATTGCTTCTTCAACTTTTGAAAGTACTTGTATTACTTTACCATTATTCAAACGCATTTCAAATGTTTTTTCAGATCCGGCAAAACTTAAGTTAATGCTCATTATGATCAGGGTTGCGGTCAGGATTATTTGATTAAGAGTTTTCATGACTTTAAGATTTTATGTGTTTATTTTTTGTTATTTCTTTGTATTGTTCTGCAAAGGAATAAACACATGCTGTGCCATAAGCCATATATATCTTATTATAAGGGAATTACAAAAGCATTAAAAATAAAAATGAGAAAATACCAGTGTTTTAGTGTACGGTATAGGTCATACACTGTCCGGTTTTGGACAAATTTGAAAAGAGACGTCTCAAAAGTGTTTTCTGGTCGTTGATGCTTTCGAAAAGACCGCTGAATATCAGCATATAACCGCTTCGACAAGCTCAGCGTCCGGGTTAAATCCTGCATATAAGACAGGCGTATTTTATTACCTGCTGAAGCAGGAAAGGGATGTGCTCAATTAATTTACAACCATGCGTAAAGTGAATTTCCCTGATTGGCTTGTCAGGGTTAACAAGTAGACTCCTGATTTTAATCGCCCCGTGGGAGCGATATCCCGATGCAAACCACCATTATCATCTGCACGATACGAAGAATTGTATGCAATTTTTCCGTACATATCAACAATATTCAACTCAATAAGCTCATAGGGCCTGAGACCGTTTAGATAAACAGTAAATACATTCCCGCTGTTGGGATTCGGGAAAAGGTTAAAAGCAATATCAGATTGCATTTCAAAAAATACGCCAATAATATCGCTGTATTCAAAAGCTCCGTCAAAATCGGTTTGTTTCAATCTGTAATAATTCATCCCTGTTTCCGGGTTTTTATCCCAGGCTGAATAATAGAGCTTTTGGTTGCTGAAGCCCCCTTCTGCCTGGCTGTCAATTAGGTCAACAACTTCAAAATTCCTGCCGTCGCGGCTGCGTTCAATGGTAAAGAAATCGTTATTGATTTCGGCGGCAGTAATCCATTCAAGAAGAATGTTATTTTCCTTTGCAGCAGCAATAAAGGATAGTAATTCAATAGGCAACGGAACCTCTTCCTCATTCGTTGAGCCCAGCGTAAGAAAAGCTGAACCTGATTTTGGCGAAAACTGTGTGGCTGTTTGTGCTCTTACAGTACCGGTGCCATCGCCAAAAACCTGGGTAAATGAATTGCCTTTATTGAT
>JBHEOF010000083.1:0-419 GCA_046261715.1 Bacteroidales bacterium | reverse complement strand
TGTACGATTCCAACATAACAGGATCAACATCCGGGATAGCACTTTCCGGCCCCCAGCTTAACTCAACCCTTGCACTACCCCCCGAAGGACCTTCCAATTGCCAGTATTCAAGATCACTAACTATTTTCAGATCACCCCCTTCAATCGCTTCAGGGTCGAGTCCGTTGCCGGCAGGATTTTGTGCAAAATATTCCATTCCCCAGAATTGATTGCCTGAGACGTGCTGCACATTAAACAAACTTGTGTACCGCGGCCTGTTTCCTTTACCGATCATGAATAAATGATCTGAACTGCCATGGTTTAATTGCCTGATGAGTTTACCATCAACCCAACTGGCAAAAGAACCGGTTGATGTTTCAGGATGATAATTATCAAACATGGTAAGGCTGCTTCCATTTTGCATTCGTACAATGCCATTT
>JBHEOF010000082.1:0-10662 GCA_046261715.1 Bacteroidales bacterium | reverse complement strand
TATCACGATGGTTATTACAGTTAACAATGAGATTATCCTCTTTTTCCAGTTTCGAAGCTGCAATTCCAAGAACCATAAAACCGATGCTGGTGCCGAGTCCCATTGCCAATCCAATAAAATGGACAACTAACATTCCTTCTCTCATAATCTAAAAGATTTAAGTTTATTATTTAATTTCAACTGTTACCGCGCGAGTGTACTCACTTTTGATTACTATAGTCTGACGGACTGCAACCAAATTGTTTTTTGAATGCCCGTGAGAAATAAGAATGGTCGGTTCCTGCATTGTTTTTCAGAAGGTCTGCTGCTCTTTGAAGACGAAATGTACGGATTAATTGACCCGGCGGCTGGTCAATCAGGGCATTGAGCTTCCGGCTGAGTTGGGAAACACTCATGTTTACATTTTCTGCAAGTATTTCCACTGAGAATTGTTCATCTTCAAAATTTGATTCGATTGTTCGTATAACTTTTTCCAAAAACGTCTGGTCAGCCGAAACAACACTCACTTCAGAAGGTTTGATGACCATTGATTTACTGAAACGTTTCCGGAGATGTATGCGCTGAAGGATCAGATTTTTTACCGTAGCCCTTAGTTCTTTTGTACTAAATGGTTTGGTAAGATAAGCATCAACTCCGGATTCAATGCCTTCAATTTTATCATCAAGTCCACCCCTGGCAGTTAACATGATTATCGGGATATGGCTTGTTTTTTCATCTATCCTGATGGCTTTACAAAACTTGTATCCATCCATTTTTGGCATCATAACATCAGTAATGATAAGATCGGGTACTAATTCCTGGGCCACATTTAATCCCTGTTCGCCTTGTATTGCCTCAACTGTATGGTATTCGTCTTCAATTTGTTCGCGAATGTATGTGCGAACATCATGGTTATCTTCAACAATGAGGATTATTTTTTTATCACCTCCAAATTGCTGGTTTTCAAGAGCACTTTCCTCAAATGGTACTATGTTCTCAAAACCTGTATCCATATCGTCAGATTTGATTGCCTGTGACACCATCTCTGAATCCGGGGTTTTTATCCCAACTGCATTATCATAAGGAAGTATAACAATAAATTCAGACCCAAAACCAAAGCTGCTGTTTACTTTTATTGTTCCATTATGCAGATGAACGAGTTCTTTTGCAAGCGCCAGGCCTATTCCTGTTCCTTCGTTTTCGCGTGTGTTTGATCCATCCACCTGGTAAAAACGATCAAATATACTTTCAAGTTTGTCCTCCGGAATTCCGCATCCTGAGTCCTTTACACATATTTTCAATGAACTCTTGCCTTCAAAACCAACAGAAACTTTAATTGATCCATTTTTAGGGGTAAACTTAAATGCATTGGATAACAAGTTGTAAAAAACCTTTTCCATTTTATCGGGATCATACGATGCCGGAATGTAATCCGCTTCAGATTCAAAGTCAAGTTCAATTTTTTTATTGGCTGCTAGTGATTCAAACGAATAGAAAAGACTTTTCATGAACGAGACAATGTTATGCCTCTTTGCTGCAAGTTTCATGCTTCCGGCCTCAAGCTTCGACAAATCAAGCAACTCATTGATCAGGGTAAGCAATCTTTTAGCATTGCGGTTGGCTACCTGGAGTTTCCCTTTTTCCTTTGTGTCAATGCCTGAAGTCATTACACTTTCAATTTGTCCTAAGATCAAAGTAAGTGGCGTTCGGAATTCATGGGAAATGTTGGCGAAAAAGTGTGATTTCAACTGATCTAAATTTCGGAGCGAATCTGTGGTGACTTTCTCGAGCTTTAGTTGGTTCCGTAGCAGGATTCTGTTCATTTCATAGCGCCTTATCGCAAAAAGTGTCAGGAAAAACAGAAACAGGTAAAACATAATTGCCCACCAGGTAAGCCACCAGGGTGGCAGCACTTTGAAACTGTAACTTATTGGTTCGCTCCAAATGCCGTCAGGACTTTTGGCCCGGAGTTTAAAAGTGTAATTTCCCTGTCTTAGGTTGTTGTATTCAGCATTGGTGTTGTTGCTCACCGCGCTCCAGAGTTTATCGTTGCCTTCGAGCATAAACTGGTACTGAACCAAAAACGGTTTAGCGGTTTCAATGCCCACAAAATCAAAACTAATATTGTTGTGATTGTAAGGCAATACCAGGTTTTTGGGAATCGCATTGAATGGACTTATGCTGTCGAAGCGAATTTTCATGAATTTAGTGATCAAGGTATCGCGTTCGTTTTCGCTTAATCGCTTACCGAAAACGCTTAATTCATTATGCACATAAGCAGGGATACTTTGTGGTGATTCAGGTATTTCACCTTCCATGGTTCTTGCTCTCCGGATGCTGTGCCAACTGACTTTATCATGATTTATACTTACACTCTGGATAAACACATTTGGAGCCTGGGTATTTCTGCGAACCTTGTTATAATCAAAGCGCACCAGTTTATCACCGGTTCCTGCCCAGATAAATCCACGGCTGTCAACAATCATACTGTAATTGTTGCTAACATCTTTTATCGGGTAGCCTGTTTGCAGGTTGAAGCTTTCTACGCCTTCTTTTGCGATCTTTTCTATGTCCGCATTTAAACCGCCTTTGAGAATTGTAATCCCTTTACTTGTGCCAATGATAATGTTGCCATCCTCATCTTCCAGAATACCATAAACCACATCATTGGGAAGGCCATGTGATGTGTTGTAGTTTTCGAAAATGTTTTGCTCAATCAGCGAAACATCTTTCTGGTTCAACGAATCCACCCAATTTTTTCGGATTATGGATACACCTCCACCCCAGCTTCCAATAAGCAGGTTACCCATTTTGTCTTCTGTTACAATGGATAACTTATTGTCGGGAAGCCCCTGAGCAGTTGTAAAGTTGACAAAGTTTTCCCCATCATACCTGCTTAATCCGCCTCTTGTTGCGAACCAGATTACTCCCGTGTTATCTTCATGAATGTTCCAAACTGTATTATGCACAAGTCCCTGATCTGTGGTGTAATTTGTAAACGACTTGCCATCAAACATACTCAACCCGCTTTCAAATGTTCCGATCCATATATTCCCTTTGCTGTCTTCTTTAAGACTTACAACACTGTTATCAATTAAACCTTGTTTTGAACTATAAGTAACAAGAGAACGCCCATCGAATTTGCTTAAACCATCACCAGAACCAAACCACAGTTTACCGGTATTATCAATGATCATGGACAAAACATCCTGATCCGTAAAACCTTGTGACGTCGTATAATTTAAAAAACCTGTATTGCCGGCAGGCAACATCTTTTCACTGCCATCAAGACTTTTAAACTCATACTTTGCTATTCCACCTTCATTACCACCCATCCAGAGGTTGCCATCTTTATCCTCGGCAACAGCATATACAGTTTTTACCGGTAAGCCTTGTTTTGCTGCAAACTCAACAATAGTATTACCATCATATCTGTTTAGTCCACCGCCCCAGGTGCCAATCCAAAGGCTGCCTGAGTTGTCTTCGGTGATGCAGGTGATTTCATTATTGGCCAGGCCCTGCATAGTTGTATAATTCACAAAAGTAGAATCTCCTTTCCTGAATTGTGATAAGCCTTCCTTAGTGCCCAACCATATACTCCCCTTTCTGTCTGCAAAAATGTATCTGATTCTGTTACTTATAAGTCCATTGGCGGTAGAATAGATTGTAATAGCCGGTTCACCGGTTGCTTCCCTGGCAGGATCATATCTTACTAACCCTTCATTGATACCAAACCAGATCATCCCTTCATCATCTTCGGTTAAACAATACACCCTTTGACCTTCCAAACCTAAGGATTTGGCAAAATCTTTAAATGGTTTTTTCCCATTACTCTCTGCCCCGGCATCATATCTGCACATCCCATCTTCAGTAGCAAACCATAAATTTCCTTTGCTGTCTTCAAGTATGCCTTCAACAAAATTTCCCGGAATTCCATGATCAGTTGAATAATTGGTAATCAGTTGAATTTCTTCATCGTTACCATTTGATCTGTATCTGCTTAACCCATTATAAGTGGATATCCATATATTGCCACTTTTGTCCTCAAGTACTTTATTGACATTATTATCTGCAAGACCATGTTCAATAGTTAAATTTTCAAAGTAAATACCATTATAAATGCTAATCCCGCCATACGTTCCAAACCAGATGTTGCCTTCGCTGTCTTCGGAAATGCTACGTATAAGATTGTGGATCAAACCATGCGACGAGTTATAATTGGTAAACCTCTTACCATCATATTTGCTCACCCCGTTACCTGATGTGCCAAACCAGAGATTTCCGGCTTTGTCTTTGTATCCACAGATAATACTGCTTAACGCCAAACCATGTTCGGTATTGAAATTTTGCATGGTTATAAAAAAGTCGGCTGGTATTTTAACAGGTTCCGGTTTTGAAGTTAAATCAATGATTTGGGGAGACGGGTAGTCGCTCAGGTGGTTAATAACCGGTTTACTGGCTTTTATCACCGCAGGGGACTTGATGGTGTCAGTAACAGGGAAATCATTATGCCTAACTGGTTTAGGGCCTGTGTTGCAGGCAACCAGTGCCATGAGCAAGGTGGCTGCCCAAATTAAAATGAAACACGTTTTATGATTCCTCATTTGTCCTTGTTTTTCCTTTTATACTATAAATAAATCATCCTGTTAGTAACACCGGTAGTATGAGGGTAAAGACTGTTCCTTCATTTTCCCCGTCCGTACCGGCACGAGTGGGCTTCGAGTCAACCTTTAGTTCCCCGCCATGGGCCTTTACAATATCATAACTCAAGCTTAATCCCAGGCCGGTTCCCTGACCGGTGGGTTTGGTGGTGAAGAAGGGCTGGAAGATTTTATCGATGATGTGGGAGGGGATGCCGGGGCCATTGTCAGAAACCCGAACCAAACAAGCCCCCCTCGTTCCCCCCGAGGGGGGGATGAAAGAAGTGCTGACAGTAACTGTAGGTTTATAATCAGTTTGGGAGTTCTTAATCCCCCCTCCGGGGGGTGGGGGGGCTGTGACTGCATAAAACGCATTATTTATCAAATTCAGCAAAACCCTGCCAATATCCTGCGGTATAACATTGATTTTGGGAAGGTCAGGATCAAAATCGGTTTTGAATTCGGCATTAAACCCCGCCTGACCGTCGGGCAGGGATTTGTCTTTTGCCCGCATTCCATGATAGGAGAGACGCAGATATTCGTCCGCTAATTTGTTGATATCTGTTAATTCTTTTTGTCCGGTGGAGGTTCGGGAATGTTGGAGCATGCCTTTAACGATTGATTCTGCGCGTTTGCCGTGGTGGCTTATTTTTTCCAGGTTTTCTTTAATATCGCCTGCAATCTCCTTTGCCAAATTTAGCTTTTCTTCTCCTAACTGCCTACTGCCTGCTGCATACTGCCTACTGCTATCTTCAAGCTCTTCTTTCATCTCGTCCACCAGTTCGCTGCTGATTTCCGAGAAGTTGTTAACGAAGTTGAGCGGGTTTTGAATCTCATGAGCTATACCGGCGGTTAGTTCGCCGAGCGAGGCCATTTTTTCGGATTGGATGAGTTGGGCCTGGGTGGCTTTTAAATGGGTAAGTGTGGTTTCCACTTTATTTTTTTGTTCCTGAAGCAGGGCATTTGCCTTTTGTTTGATTTTAATGTTTCGGTAGAACATAAACAATAATACAAATGTTGAAAATAAAATAGTGGCAATGGTTATTAACCACCATCGCTGGTTCTGTTTTTGCTGGTTGAGCAGATCCACTTCAATTTGCTTTTGAGAAACCTCGAAATCAGTGCGCAGATTAGCCATACTCTGCACTGTTTTGATGTTATTTATGCTGTCTCTGTAAATGATGTAATTTTTGTAGTATTTATAGGAATCTGCAGGGTTTCCGGATCGTTCATAAAGTTCTGATAGTTTAAGATTGGCATCCCGGATTTGTTCTTTCAGTCCATATTGTTGGGCAAGTGTCATACTTTTCATTGTATAATTTAATGCTGCACGCTCATCTCCTTTTTCAATATAAATATCGGCCATTGAAATAAGATAAACACAGATGGGATAAAAGTCTTCCAAGTCTTCCAATATTTCAATGGCTTCTTTGATATTCTTTTCAGCAAGATTGCTTTCTCCGGTATTGGCGTAAACTATTCCGATATTACCAATACTGTAAGCCTTCCCGATTAAGTAATTGAGCTTTTCAAATATGATTTTGGATTCATTGAAATAAATATAAGCAGTATCGTAAATTTTACTATTCATAAATTCATCCCCGGCATTTAAAATGAAAGAGGCTAAAGCAATAGAGTCATTTGATTCTCTTAGGATAGCAATTGCTTTATCATAATAAAGCCTTGCATTGGAATGATTATTTGAAATAGAGTAAATATCGGCAATGGCGCCATAGGCATTTCCTTCGCCCCTCGCATTATTTTCTAAACGGGCAGTTTCTGCACTTTTAATATAGGCATCCAGCGCTTCTTCCAAATCGCCAAATAATCTTTTCTTGTTTCCTTTCTGAAAATAACCGTTATGCAGAAATTTGTTATTTCCTGTCTTTATGGACAGGTTTATTAATTCCTCCGCATATTTTAATGACAAATTCAGATCCTTTACCTCATTGAAGGATAATTGCTTAAGTAATTCTAACCTGTCGGTATCATTTACCATACCCTCATTATAAATGATCCTCAGGCTGTCTGCCACTTTTTGATCCTGACTGTAAACAGCAGGAAGAATAAGACACAGAAAACTAATCAGTAAAAAATAGCCTTTTCCTTTAAGCAACATGGAAATATGATATGAATAAATTTACCTGGAAAGAACCTGAATCTTTGGGTCTTTTGTTTTAATTACCGGATTACTATTGGTTCCGACATTACAGCTAATATCATAATCCCAGTCACCTACTACTGTATCATTAATTGTCCCCTTAAAGTTCACTCCATTTTGATGAGGAGGATTCGACCAAAAGTTTGCTGTTGATATGGGAGAAGTAGATTTTGCTGTAACATTTGTAACAGACTTAACCCCGCTGCCCGGGTGCCAATGTATTTGTTCACTGCGACTTGCATTAGTATGTCCGTTATCAGACAATATTAATTCCACACCATCATAAGAAACTGTAATTGTTGCCATACTTTTAACTTATTAAATTATAATGAAAAATTATTGTGTATATATTTCTCTTCTTCCAATTCTCACAAAGTCGAATTTTAAACCCAATTAAATGTAAACAAATTAAAACACAAATACAAATACTCCCAACTTACTCCGATAGCTATCCCGCCATGCTTATGCAGACAATATGATCGTAAATTCACTTCCTTCACCTTCCTTTGTTTCTACTTTCAGTTCCCCACCATGAGCCTTCACAATATCGTAACTCAAACTCAACCCCAATCCTGTTCCCTGGCCGGTGGGCTTTGTGGTGAAGAAGGGTTGGAAGATTTTATCGATGATTGCAGGAGGAATTCCTGGGCCGTTATCTTTCACCACTACCCTGACCCCCCTCGGTCCCCCCAAAGGGGGGAGGAAAGAAGCAGTACTAATTGTGACTGTAGGCATATAAACTTTTCCCTGTTCTTCGATCCCCCCTTTGGGGGGCGGGGGGGTCAGGTCTTTTGCCTTTTTATCCACCGCGTAAAACGCATTATTAATCAGATTCAGCAAAACCCTTCCAATATCCTGTGGAATCACATTAATTTTGGGAAGATTTGGATCGAAATTGGTTTTAAATTCTGCATTAAAAGATTTATCCTTTGCCCTTAAACCATGATATGCAAGCCGCAAATATTCATCGGCAAGTGCGTTGATATCAGTTGGTTCTTTCACGCCGCTGCTTGTTCTCGAATGTTGTAACATTCCTTTAACAATATCTGCAGCGCGTTTACCGTGGTGGTTTATTTTTTCGAGGTTTTGTTTGATGTCTCCTGCAATCTCATTTGCCAAATTAAGCTTTTCTTCTCCTGACTGCCTAATGCCTGCTGCATATTGCCTACTGCTTTCTTCCAGCTCTTCTCTCATTTCTTCCATCAACTCACTACTGATTTCCGAAAAGTTATTCACGAAGTTGAGTGGATTCTGGATTTCATGGGCAATGCCGGCGGTGAGTTCGCCAAGACTGGCCATTTTTTCGGATTGGATGAGTTGGGATTGGGTGGATTTCAATTCTGTATAAGCTTTCTCTATTTCACGAGCCTGTTCAAGTTCTTTTTGCTGTGTCCTTGCCCGTTCTGCACGAATTACACGCTGACGCTGGATATTATGAATAAGCCATACGCCGGAAATAAAAATAAATCCGTAAACGATATAAGCCCAAATTGTTTTCCACCAGGGTGGACTTATTATGACATCGATTGCTTTTTCAGCCCAAACTCCGTAGCTATTTGCTCCTTTAACCCGAAATGTATATTTGCCCGAAGGAATATTAAAATAATATGCCCGTCTGTCTGCATTTGCCTTTCGCCAGTTAACATCATAGTTTTCCAACATAAAAAGATGTTGATTTGCTGCCGGATTTGAATAATCGATAACAGCAAAATCAAAAGAAAATGTATTCTGGTTGTAACTTAAACTGATTTCGTTCAAAAACGAAAACGTTTCCTCTTTTTGACTCGTAACAGAATTTTCTGCCTGATTTGTAATCTGGAAACCGGAAATAGCTACCAGGGGAGGTCTTGAATTTGTGGTAATTTCTGTCGGAAGAAATTTATAGTATCCGTTTTTTTCACCAAAATACAAAAAACCATTATGGTCTTTGTAGGTTGCATTCCTGATTAATGTTTCGGAATAAACACCGTAGTTTGTTCCATATTTTTTAGTTTCAGTGCGCTTTGCGTTTATTTTAATAATTCCTAAGCCTGCACTAATCCATAAATTATTATTGTTGTCTTCAATAATATTTGTGACAGATGTTATTTCGTTTAAAGAATTTAAATCGGTGTATCTGGTACATGCGTTTTTATCTGAATCGTAATAAAAAAGTCCATCACTGGTTCCAGCCCAAAGTACTCCTTCCGAATCTTTAAAAAGGCAATTTACGATGTAAGCACTTATATATTGTTCAAATTCTCCGCTTGTTTCATTTAACATACATAAACCCTTACCTGAACCTAAAGCTACCCACGTTTTATCTTCGTTGTCCAACTGTACATCGAGTATAAAATTTGGACCGAACAAGTCAGCATTTTCATGATCGACCAAATATCGTTTTATCTCACCCGTTGCCGGATTCAGCCAGTTTAAGCCACTGAGTGTACCAATCCACAGGATGTTTTTGCTGTCTTCCGATATTGAAATAATATTATTGTTGCTAAGTGTATTGCTGTTGTCAGTATCATTCGTATAATGTGTGAATTGTTTGGTTGTAAAATTTAATATAATCAAACCTCCACCTCCTCCAATCAGAATATTCCCTTTACTGTCTTCTTTTATAACTTTAACATAGTTGAAATTTATTGAAGCCTGATTAAATTCACTATTAATCCTTTGAATGAGATCTTCATATTTATTGCCGGAAACATAAATTTTATCTGAACCCCACCAAATTGTTCCATTTTTATCTTCATAAAAACATTCGACTTGCTGACCTGGTAATTCTATATAAGGAACTTCTGACTGAATTGGATCAATGCGATATAAATTACCAAATAACGAACTAATCCATAAAACACCATCCCTTGAAACAAAGGCGGCCCAGGTAGTCCGATCGGTAAAGGCGCCCGGACTATTGTTCTCTGATTCGAAGTGGGTTATTTTTTTTGTTTCCGGGTTGTAACAATTAAGCCCCGCATCTAATGTGCCAATCCAAATTGCTCCGGTAAGATCCTCAATGATAAATGTAATATGATCGTTGGAGGTTGATGAATTAAGAGGTGGACGACTAAGTTTATCAGGTTGATTTGGATCATAATGATGCCTGGTGATTATTTCACCCGGCTTATCCATGGTATGCAAACCATCGCCTGCTGTTCCTATCCATAGGGTGCCTTTGCTGTCTTCAAAAATGGCGCTCACTTTATTATTGATAAGGCTGTTTGGATTTTCAGGATTATGCTTGAAACGACTGAAAGTTCCCGTTTCCTTATCCAATTTGTTTAATCCTCCAGCTTCAAAATTATTTTGATCAGCACCATAAACAGAGCCGGTTCCAATCCATATAGCTCCTTCACGATCTTCATAAATTGCAACTACCTCGTTGTAACTTAGGCTTGTTGAATCATTCGGAATATTATGGTAATGAATAAATTTATCAGTTCCGACGTCATACATGGACAATCCTTGCCCCGAACCAATCCAAAGAACTCCTTCGTGGTCCACCAACATTGCATTCACCCAGTCTGAATTCAGACTCCCGGGATCATCTGAATCCGGCTTGTAATGCGTAAAGATACCAGTAATCGGATCTAACTTATCTATACCTTCCCCCTGAACAGCAATCCAAATATTTCCTTCGTTGTCGGTGCAAACAGAACGCAAAATATCACCAGCTATTGAATTTGGATCCAACTGGTTGTTTTTGTATGAAATCATTTCATAACCGTTATAGCTGTATAATCCGATATTAGACGCAAACCACATGGTACCGTTTTTATCTTGAGTGATATCCGTGAGCTGACTGAAAGAAATTCTGTTTGGCGGGAAAACCTTATTGAAGGTAATGTTCTGACAAAATCCTGAATTGCCTGACAAAAATAAAAGCAGAATTAATTG
>JBHEOF010000081.1:430-10683 GCA_046261715.1 Bacteroidales bacterium | reverse complement strand
TCGTATACCAGCACATCAATTCCCTGAAGCATTTCAGGTATAGGTTTACGGGTTTTTCCATATAAACTGAACATGGGTGCACCTGTGCGAACATCAATCTCATTTTCTACATATTCACCGGCAGGATAATCTCCTCTCACACCATGTTCAGGGCCGAAGAGAGCCACCAGTTCAAGATTTTCGGCCCCGGCAAGAATATCAATGGTAGATTGCAGTTTACTGTCAACCCCGGTTGGATTGGTAATTAAACCCACTCTTTTACCGGAAAGGAATTCAAAATTCTTTTCACGCAAAACCTCTATGCCTGTTTTTACCTGTGCCGAAACACAAACAGCAGCGAAAAGCGCCATAATAATCATCGAAAATCTTTTCATTGTATGTGTGATTGAAATTTGTAGATTGAAAAATTAAGAATCATACCTTTGAAAAAGGGTTTTTTATTGTTCTGAATTTCAAAAATAGTAAATTTAAAGACTGAACAAACCAAAATAATCATGCAAAAAAAGAAACATTTTTATATCGCATTTCTGATCAGTATTTTGTTGCTGACGGGTTGTGACGGAAATACAACCGAAGAAATACACTTCGCTTTTTTTACGGACCTGCATATAACGCCAGGGGGTGAAAGTATAGAGCAATTAATGCAAATTGTTGATGAAATCAATGCTTCTGATCTTCAGTTTGTTATTGTGGCCGGCGATGTAAGTAACCAGGGTTCGGATGAAGAGTTACTCAATGCAAAAAGTATTCTGGATCAGCTTACAGTACCCTATTATATCATACCCGGAAATCATGAAATGAACTGGTCGGCAAGTGCAGGAAAAATATTCACTGAACTATGGGGCGATGACAAATTTCTTTTCAGAAAGGGCAATAAACTCTTTGTGGGTTTAAATACAGGTCCGTTTATGCGCATGGGAGATGGTCATGTAAAGCAGGAAGACATTGGCTGGCTAAAAAGGCAACTTGATGAGCACATGCAGGATGATACGCAGCTTTTGTTTTTTGCCCATTATCCCCTGGCCGAAGGCCTGGATCAATGGTTTATTATTACCGACATGCTCAATGAATATGATCATGTTATTGCATTCTGCGGTCACGGTCACCGACAGCAGTTACTTAATTTTGATGGTATACCGGGCATCATGGGTCGCTCTTTGGTATACAGGGGAGAAAGCAAACCGGGCTATAATATCATTGAACTTCGCAACGACAGTATTTTTGTTTTTGACAAACAAACCGGAAATAAACCCGTGCCACCCAACTTTGCCTTTGATAGTAAAAATACGGATATCCTGGAAAATTTACCAGTATCTAAACACCCGGTTTACAGCATAAACAATCAATACCCTTTTATTGAACCAACTTTTCAGTTTCAGGACACTGCATCTGTTTTTACAGGTCCTTTGATCTGGAATGACAATCTGGTTGTTTTTGGAAACTCAGCAGGGATGCTTCAGGCGCTGGATATCAGCACAAGAAAATCAGCCTGGTCTGTTCAGCTCGAAGGGCCACTTTTTGCCAATCCGGTAGCTGCTGAAAAAGTTATTATTGCAGGAGTTACGGGAGGATTTCTCTATGGAATTGATCCGGAAACGGGAACAATCATCTGGCAATATGATACAGGCTCCCCCGTTTTAGCACCTGCTCTGATTGATGGAGATTATTTTTATGTAGGAACCGGGAAAAAAGCATTCGGAAAATTCGAAATTGACAATGGTAAATCTGTTTGGAGCTTCAATGACGTTTCGGGCCTCATTCAGGCGCAAGCGGCAATCCATGAAAACTATGTGGTATTTACCGCATGGGATACCCATGTATATTGCCTTGATAAAAACACCGGCCGGCTCATCTGGAAATGGAACAACCAACATCCTGCAGCATTGCTCTCTCCGGGAAATGTGGTGCCGGTCATCAGAAACAACAAGGTATTTGTTGTAGCTCCCGATCGATACATGACCGCCCTTGATCTGGCTACCGGCAAGGAAGTCTGGCGGAGTAACAAACACCAGGTGCGTGAATCTATGGGTATTTCAAATGATGGGGAAATGATTTTTGCCAAATTAATGAATGACACCATTATTGCTGTAAGCACATTTGCTGATGATATACAAACCTTATGGGCTGCTGATGCCGGATTTGGTTACGATCATAACCCCTGCCCGATTGTAACAACTGATGAAACTTTGTTTGCTGCTACCCGAAACGGAGTTGTAATGGCAGTTAAAACAGATACCGGAGAACTTTTGTGGAAATACAAAACCAGCAATACTGCAATAAATTTCATGGTAACAGAAAACAACAGACTCTGGCTCACAACTACCGACGGGAAGGTACTTTCTTTTCCTGTAAAACAGTAATACCTGTTTACCAATCTTTTTACAAAAAACAAATTCCGGTCCTGAAACCCGGACCGGAACGTGTCAAACTAAACAACAACCATTATGAAAAAAAACTTTAATGCTCCTATCTGATAACAATCCGGTGCACTTGATTATAATGATTTCCTGATATCCGTAGCATATAAATTCCACGGGCGTATGCCTGCAGGTTTATTTCAACATTGAATAAACCTTGTATTTCCTGCTCATAAATAAGCCTTACATCCAAACTAAATACTTTTGCATAGTGCACATCCTGAAGGTTACCTTCAAGTGTGAATCTGCCTTCGCTGGGGTTGGGATATACGTTTACATAATGTTTTGACAGTTCATTTATATCAGTTCCTTCTTCCACCGTAATGGCGGCAGTTACTTCCAGGGGAGTGGGCGGGTCGGTTTGCTCAACTCCTTCGGGTAATTCAAACACACCCAATGCCTGATAATTCCCCGGGATATCGCCATCATAATCATCTGAACTCCATTGTAGTTCCACTTCATATTCCTGGTTAAATGAATCTGTAATGGTTGTATGCGTGCTAAGCAGAGAAAGTGCATCTTCTTTTGATGTGCCCTGCGGAACTGAAATATCATCGACTGGATCAATATTAGTAATGTTGTTCACAGCAAACTGCGGATCGTATGATACCACACGAATGGCATCAGCAACCACATACTGATTGGTGGTAGCTCCGGCGGTTATTCTTACGTTTTCATCAGGCGTTCCGTTAAACTGAAAAGTGCCTATCAGATTCCACATGGAACCGGCGATGCTTTGGTTAACTGCCACTTCAGTAATACCATCAGCATGGGTAATAAAATAAGGTGTGTCGGCAGCACGGTTAGGATGTGATGTCCACCAGCTGTAAATCTCATACTCCCCTTGAATGGGCAAGTTCAAAGGAAATTTATAATAATCATTGTGTGTAGAAATAGCATGAAGCATTGAAGGACTTCCCCAATAACCTTGATTTTCAGTTTGAAACCATCCAGCATCACTTCCCTGCGATGTAACTCCCTCATCACCGGTATCAATAAATTTTTCATATGTGGGTACTGCCGGAATGTTGAGAGAATCCGTATGAACAACAGCAAGTATTGACGGTACAGCGCGGTTCTGGTCATAAATGCTGGTATTACCAACAGCCATGGCAGTTGAACCGCCACCATCGAGATTAATGGCTTCATAGCATCCCAGATCGAGCATCAACGCCGGCAGGTCTTCTATTTTCAAACTATTGACCACCAGCATGATTACTTTGTTATCCTGGGTATAACCAACGGCTGTGCGTGGTCGGTTTACATTAAGATCCACTCCTGATCCCCACCATATTCCTTCACAATATGTAAAAGCAATTTCTCCGTCTTTTACCAGCATGGGCCCTCCCCCCAAACCGTAAGCAATATCTTCATATTGATAGCCTTCGGCTTTAACAGGTACAGGCAATGGATCGGGATCATTACATTCATATTGCAGGGGTTCATTGTAAACATAAATATCCTCAAAATTATAACTGTGATGGTAAACCCATTCTGCAGACAGCGATCGGTCGTGATTTAACGCAAATATCGGCCTGATTACCGGATAGGTCTGTGTAACCCCATCAACGGTTCGTGTAAGAGAAATGAGGTTGCGTGCAAGTACCTGACCGGGATACACTACTGAAGAAACAGAAGCCCCGGTTGTAAAAAAACCACCATTTATGGCACCGTAAGCCCCAACCTGCCCGGAAAAATCATCAACCTGCTCGGTACCTGAGATCAGATAAGGCCTGATGGCGATGTCGGGCTGATTCATATCCACCTCAAAGTACCAGGCGGAAAAACCGGGATTCCCATCAACGGATCCTTCAAAAAGTTTCAATCCGGCAGGAAATTCATAGCTTGAAGATACATCTTCCCAATTGATATTCTGGGCATTCAGAAACACCGGGAGCAATAGCAAACATAATGATTGTAAGATAGTTTTCATAGTGTTATAATTTAATGTGTAAGATAATTTCCCGGTACCCGATGCACCCATTTTTCTATCATAATACAAACAAAATTAAAATTTTTTAAAAACTATGCAAAATTATTTTCATATTGAATGTATATTTGCATAAGGAATTGAAAAAATGGATTCAGATTCCTTGAAAAATATCTCAAAAAACATATCCAATCCATTACAAAATAAACTCACCATGATTAGAAAAGTATCACAAGTAAGCAATGCCGATATTTCTTATTCAAATGTAGAAAGGTCCTTCAGGGAAAAATCCGGAATCGAAGAAATAAGCACCCGGATACCTTATATTGTGGTAGATAATTTCCCCAGGTTGGGACTTATCACTTCACTGCGTTTTCTGGAGTGGGTATCGGAAAACCCCGAAGGAGTAATCAGTCTGCCGACGGGAAAAACCCCTGAATTTTTTATCAAGTGGACTGATTACATGTTAAAGAACTGGGATAATAAAAAAGGCGCGGAACTTCGCGATCAATTTGGTTTGAAGATTGACAAAAAACCTGACCTGCACGGGTTACAATTTGTGCAGATTGATGAGTTTTACCCAATCAGCAGCAAACAACACAACAGTTTTTATGATTACGTGGTCAATTTTTACCTGAAAGGGTTCGGGATGGATAAAAACAGGTCGTTGCTGATCAACAGCGATGAAATTCCATTGGCAGGAGGAAAACATTTTACAGAAGTTTTTCCGGGTGGTGCCATTGATCTTTCACTAAGATACCGCGAATCACGCACTCCGCTTGAAGAATTGCAGCAGAAATCCATTTTCATGATAGACGACTGGTGCAGCGATTATGAACAACAAATACGCGATAAGGGAGGAATCGGCTTTTTCCTGGGTGGCATTGGACCCGACGGACATATTGCCTTTAACGTGCGCGGCTCAGATGAATTCAGCACAACCCGTCTTACTGCCACCAATTTCGAAACCCAGGCAGTGGCTGCATCCGATCTGGGCGGTATAGAAATTTCTGCAAACCGGCTGGTAATCACCATCGGTCTGGAAACAATCACTTATAATCCTGATGCAGTAGCCATCATTATTGCTGCAGGTGAAGCCAAAGCAGGAATAGTAAAAAAATCGCTGGAGAGTGAAATTTCAAATATCTATCCTGCTTCTGTACTTGCCAAGTTGCCCAACGGACGATTTTATTTAACGCAAGGTGCTGCTTCTAAGCTCACAGATATGGTGAACATATATTTCCGGTCAGGTAAGTGGACCCATGAGAAAAGTGAAAAAGCCGTGGTAGATCTTTGTAAGAAAGTAGAAAAATTTGGGCAACGGATCGTTCTGGATGATCTTAAAAATGATGATATCTGCAAATTGATCCCCGATCTGGATGAAATTATTGTACAAAATGTTTCCGACAGTATTGAGGAAAAAATATTCAGGGGATTGAAAGAAGAAAAGAACCAGGTATTTCTCCATACAGGTCCGCACCACGATGATATTATGCTGGGGATTCTGCCGTTTATAACAAAGCACATTAGCGAACCATCCAATAAATTTAAGTTTGCTATACTTACCAGCGGGTTTACTGCTGTTACCAATCGGTTTGTGATTGATCTGCTTGATGATACCAAGAAACTAACTGACAAGGGTTTGATTCAAATGATCCATTACCCCGATTTCTTCGACGTAGGTTATAAGCTTAAAAGCGATAAAGATGTTTATCATTACCTTAATAATGTAGCTTCAGGAAACGCAGAGGAAAGAAGACGCGGAGTTTGCCACCGTATTGTAAGAGCCCTTGTAAACATCTATAATGTTAAGGACATTGAACACCTTCGCGATACACTTAATGAAGTAATAGTAATACTGAGAAGAAGCTATGACGGAGAAAAGAACCCTCCTGAAATTCAGCAGCTAAAAGGTATGATAAGAGAGTTTGAGGAAGAACTGGTTTGGGCACATTTTGGCATTCAGGTAAAAAACGTGGAACACCTGCGTCTTGGTTTTTACAAAGGCGACATCTTTACCGAGCAACCCAAACTTGGTCGCGATGTTGAACCTGTACTTAAACTGTTGAAGGAAGTAAGACCAACCGTATTGAGCCTTACATTCGATCCGGAAGGCAGCGGCCCCGATACGCACTACAAAGTTTTACAGGCCACTGCAGAAGCACTGCGCCTCTGGAAACAGGAGGAAGATCTTTCGCAACTTAGAATATGGGGTTACAGAAACGTATGGTATCGTTTCAATCCTGCTGAGGCCAATATCATTTTTCCTGTATCGCTTAATGCCATGGCTGAAATGAACGATTCTTTCTCCAGCTGTTACGTGAGCCAGGTGGATGCATCCTTTCCAAGCTACGAGCTGAATGGCAAGTTTAGCTCGCTGGCCCAAAAAATCTGGGTAGAACAATTAAAAGACGTACAGTTACTCCTGGGGAAAAACTATTTTTACCTCAATGAAGACCCCAGGATAAGGGCATGTCATGGACTGGTATATCTGAAAGAAATGACTGTTGATGAATTCCTTTCACACGCCAGGGAACTCAAAGAATCAGTGGAAGGAATGGTTGTGGAATCTTAGTATTAATTTGGGGTTTATCCTAAATCAAATTTCGGTATTCGGATGAGAATTATCCTCATCTGAATCAGGATCGGTGTTGAAAATATTCTCAGAAAAAATTTTCACGTTGGCCTGTTCGGCAGCATTTTGCTCGGCCTTTTTGATGGAATAGTCTTTGCCGGTTGCAATAATCTGCCCGTCAACCAGGAGATTAACAACATAAATTTTTAGTTTTTTGTTGTTTTCCAATTCATCGGCCAGTACAAATTCTATGGTTCGTTTTTCTTTCTGAGCCCACTCAATAAGTTTGCTTTTGAAATTAACTTCCTTACTAACCAGATCTTCGAGATCGAGATGATTCTGGATGATTTTTTGCACAACAATGCGATAGGTAAAACGATATCCCTTATCAAGATATAAAGCCCCCACAAAAGCTTCAAAAGCATCGCCAGGAATTGAAGTTCCGATAGACTGATATTCACGGTTCGTCTGGATCATATTATCAAGACCCAGTTTTCGTGATAGCATGTTAAGATTCTGACGGCTAACAATTCTGGAACGGATCTCGGTAAGAAATCCTTCATCTTTATAAGGAAACTTTTTGAAAAGGAAATCGGCAACCACCGAACCCAACACAGCATCACCAAGATATTCAAGCCTTTCGTTGCTATGACGAAAACCGTTTGTTCCGGAAGCTGCAACAGATTTATGCCGGAAAGCCAGCTTATAAAGAGAAATGTTTCCGGGTTTAAACCCGAAAACATTTTTTAAAGCCAGTATGAGCTGTTCATCCTGGCTGTTTTTTTTACCTGTTAAATATCTGATGAATCGCAAATTATCAGAACTTATTCTGTATATTTTCTGAAGGCAATACAAGCATTGTGGCCACCAAAACCAAATGTATTACTCATGCCCACATTTACCGTTCTTTTCTTCGCTTTGTGGAATGTGAAATCCAAATCAGGAATATTGGGATCATCGGTAAAATGGTTGATGGTTGGGGGTACAATATCATTTTGCACTGCCAACACCGTAGCAATACCTTCAGCAGCTCCGGCAGCACCCAGCAGATGGCCTGTCATAGATTTGGTGGAGTTGATGCTGATGTTTTTTGCATGATCTCCGAAAAGAGCAACAATAGCTTTTGGCTCGGCAATATCTCCCAAGGGAGTAGATGTACCATGGGTATTGATATGGTCAACTTCTTCCGGACTAATACCTGCATCCTCAAGTGTATTTATCATCACCATTTTTGCACCCAGACCTTCTGGATCAGGGGCTGTCATGTGATGTGCATCAGCAGAAAGGCCGCCGCCAATTACTTCGGCATAAATTTTTGCTCCGCGCTTTTTAGCATGCTCCAGCTCTTCAAAAACCATACTTCCGGCTCCTTCGCCAAGGACAAACCCATCGCGATCTTTATCAAACGGGCGGGAGGCTGTTTTGGGATCATTATTTCTCACGGAAATAGCCGTAAGGGCATTAAAGCCTCCAATTCCAGCTGCATTTACGGCAGCTTCTGATCCACCACTAACAAATATATCTGCTTTTCCCAACCTGATATAATTAAAAGAATCAATCAGGGCGTTGGCTGCTGAAGCACAAGCTGATGTGGTTGTAAAATTGGGACCACGGAAACCGTATTTTATGGAAATATGGCCTGCTGCAATATCTGCAATCATTTTAGGGATAAAATAGGGGCTGAATCTGGGAGTACCATCACCTTTGGCAAATTCGGTAATCTCCTTCAGAAATGTTTCCAGGCCGCCTATTCCACTACCCCATATAACCCCTACCCTGTCGGGGTTAAAAGCAAAGGTATCGAGTCCTGCATCTTTAACTGCCTCATCGGCAGCTACCACAGCGTATTGGGAAAAAAGATCATATTTCCTTGATTCCTTGCGGTCAAAATGGTTTTGGGGATCGTAGCCTTTTAATTCGCAGGCAAATTGGGTTTTAAATTTCGAGGCGTCAAATTTGGTGATTGGATCAGCACCGCTCACCCCATTAAGCAAACCGTTCCAGAGTTCCGGAACGGTATTGCCAATTGGGGTAAGAGCGCCTAATCCTGTTACGACTACTCTTTTGAGTTTCATTTAAAACTACTTAAGTTTTACTTATTGTTGTTTTCAATGTAAGCAATCGCGTCACCCACAGTGCTGATCTTCTCAGCCTGGTCGTCAGGAATAGCAATATTAAATTCCTTTTCGAACTCCATAATAAGTTCTACGGTATCCAAAGAATCCGCACCCAAGTCATTTGTGAAACTTGCTTCGGGGGTAACTTCTTTTTCATCTACGCCAAGCTTATCAACGATGATAGCTTTTACTCTTGTTGAAATGTCAGACATGTTTTCTCCTTTTTTTGTTAAACAGAATGCAAAGATAAATGATTAAAATTGTTATAACCAACTTTTTTTTGCTGATTATTTGCTAACACACTATATAACACTGATTTACTAAATTTTGTATCCTGTTTTAGCTTTATTTTAAAAAATACTCACTCCCTTTATTAACAGGTTTTTATGGTATTTTTAGCTGTGAGAATCGTTTAATTTTTCAAACAAATGTTTTTTTTTTCTGCAAAAACACCATTATACGCCAAAAAAAATTGGTGGTTTAAAATATCTGTTTCTGTAATTGCGGTTTAAAAAGTAAATACACACTTGAACTGATTTTTCTATATTTTTGAAGATTTAATGACAAATCTGAAAAACAAGCCAAAATCCTTTTGATCATTCAAAAAAATCCGTAATGATGAAGCATCTGAAATTCTTTTTCCGGGCCTTTAACTCCTACATTAGTCTTATCATATTAAACTACATTTTCCTGTTCCTTTTCAGGTTTTGGGAAATTATTATGGTATCAGGCTCAGGTAAGTTTTCAGAAATTGTAAATGGATTTGCCGGAGATATTATAATTGTAAACCTTGCTTTGATTATAATCTATATCCCTTTTGGTTTGCTATGGCTATGGAAACAAAAGGCAACCACCATGATCTTTGGTATTCTCATGGTTTTGTATTACTTGTTTTCCTTGCCCGTACAGGCTTATTACAATACAACAGGAGAGATAATTTCAGTAGTAAACTTCAACTGCAGTGCCCTTTCGGCATGGGTGTTCTCTTTAAAGAACATACCGTTGGGTTCTTTGATAATAACTTTTGCAATTTTTCTGGCCGTTGGCATCTACCTGATCCATATCATCTATCGCCAGGTGAATCTTTTCCCGAAAATTGCGGTCAATTTTTTCGCCTTTTTGCTCATTATTGCCATCCCTGCAGGTTTTGAACTGGGATTGAATTCTGATTTCTTCACAAAAAATGATCATCGCGTTAACAAACCCTTTTATTT
>JBHEOF010000081.1:0-420 GCA_046261715.1 Bacteroidales bacterium | reverse complement strand
CAGGAGATAGATGAAGTTTCTGAAATTGAAGAATACCAAAACTTAAGGGGAACAGACACATACATCTCGGGCGAGGAATTTCCTTTGTTGAGAAAAACTGATTCCGATAATTGCCTGAGTCCTTTTTTCCGTGAAACAGATAACGGAATGCCTCCCAATGTGGTAATTATTGTTGTGGAAGGGCTTGGCAGTAAATTTCTTGATCCCATAAATAGTATCAGCTTTATGCCTTTTCTGGAAGGGCTTAAGGAGCAAAGCCTGCACTGGAAGAATTTTCTGGCCACATCCGACAGTCTTCAAAACACAATGAGTTCACTTCTGGGCGGTCTGCCATACGGCAATCGTGGCTTTAACATACTGCCCATTATGCCCAGGCATTTTTCGGTGGTAAATGTTCTGGGTTTTAATAACTATCACCTG
>JBHEOF010000080.1:0-10868 GCA_046261715.1 Bacteroidales bacterium | reverse complement strand
GTTTCAGCCTCTTTTCATTACCGTGTTGGATTTGATATCATTAACGGAATAGCTTTACGCACTGAAGGTATGAACAACCGGAATAACCAGAGTAAGGCAACCTTAAGCCGTTGGCGTATTCAGGGACAGGATTTTGAGGGAATGTTGCCACGGGCATATATGAACCATCCGGCCAACAATTTAGGCTCAGACCGTTACGTTGAAAAAGGAGATTATTTGAGATTAAATAACCTGAAACTTGCCTACAGGTTAAGTCAGCGTTTATGCAATAAATTTGGTGTACGGAAAGCCGATGTTGCTATAAGCGCGCGAAAGCTTTTTACCTTCACCAATTATACCGGGCAGGATCCGGAAGTTGGACAGGATGCATCTAATCCTTTTTGGATAGGAGTGGATAATGCAAGAACTCCACCTCCTAAAATTTACACAATAAGTTTAGCAATTGGTATCTAAAAGAAATGTCATGATCAATAAGGTTAAATATTTTTTTATTACTGTACTTGTCTTTTTATCTTTTTCCTGCAACGATTGGTTGGAGTTGCTTCCGCCCAGTGGATTAATTCGTGATGAATTTTGGCAGAAAAAGGAAGATGTTGAAACAGTGCTGATGGCATCGTACAGAACATTTGCCAATATGGACAACAAACTGTTCATTTATGGGGAAATAAGGGCCGATATGCTTGAGGGTGATTTAGCCCAGTCAAATACAGAGGAGCTGTTAATGGAAAGTAATATTTTTCCGGAAAACAGTTATAGTAACTGGAGTGATTTTTACAAGGTAATCAACTATGCCAATGAAGTCATAAAAAATGCACCTTTGGTTCAGGAAATTGATAACACCTTTACCGATTTTCAAATGAAGAGTTTGATGGCAGAAGCGTATTTTATCAGAAGCCTGAGTTATTTTTACCTTGTGAGGTTATTCAGGGATGTACCTTTAGTTATAGAGCCCACTGAAACTGACGATGCAGAAATTTATGTGACGCAATCAACAGAAGAAGCAGTGTTAAATCAAATTGTAGCTGACCTGGAAGCCAACCGTACATTTGCTCCGTCGGGAGGTTTTTCAACTATTGCAGAGAATAAGGGACGTGCTTCAAAAGCTGCTTATGACGCTTTGTTGGCAGACATTGCCTTGTGGCAGTACGATTACCAGTCGGTAATTGAGCATGTTCAGCGGATTGAAGATAATGAAGACATTGTTTTGATGCCTGGCAGCCGTTGGTTTGAAATATTTTATCCCGGTAATTCCCTGGAAAGCATTTTTGAATTTCAATTCGATGGCAATTTGAATCAAAACAATGGAATGTTCGGATTAACTATTAGGACATCTTATCGATACGATCCCAGTCAAAAAGCAATTGAATTATTTGCTTTTGAATATGGCTCAAACGAGTTAGTCAGAGGGGAGGATGTTACGATCGTTAAAAACGCAGAAGATGATTTTAGCATTTGGAAATATGTAGGCAGGTCGCCCGACGGGCAGTCTTTAAGATCTGGTACAGATCAAAATAGTGCTAACTGGATTGTTTACCGTTTTGCTGATGTGTACCTCATGAAAGCAGAAGCTCTGTCTCAATTAGGTTCTTATCAGCAGGCTGCAGACATTTTAAATGAGATAAGAGAAAGGGCAGGCATGCAACCAGTTTCAATTGCAAATAGCTCTATAGCTTTTGAAGATGCAATTTTGGAAGAGAGAGCCAGGGAACTTGCATACGAAGGTAAGCGTTGGTTTGACCTCCTGAGAATGGGCAGAAGGAATAATTTTGAGAGAAAGAGTAAGTTGGTAGAGATTATTATTAACAATGTTCCATCAACGCAAAAAAGAATACTCGCTGCAAAATTGAACAATCCCTTGGGCTGGTATTACCCGATTTATCAAAACGAAATGGAGCGAAATAGAAATTTGGTTCAAAACCCTTTTTATGATTTTTAGATATGAAAAAAATTAATTATATATTATCATTTTTGATGGTTGTTGTATTTCTCTCTTGTGAGAAACCAGATCCCGTGGCAGGATTTGAGGATATTGAAAAGTTTACTATCTATGATTATATACTTGAAAATGAAGATCAATTTTCCAGTTTTTTGGCTATTTTGGAAAAAGGCGGACTTGTTAAAACATTGAGCGCATATAATCCGCACGGAACAGATTACACCTTGTTTTTACCCGACAATGATGCAATAGATAGATTTCTTAGCACAAGCAGCCAGGTTTCATCATTGAATGACATACTGAACAATGCAGAATTTGCAGCAGCATTCAGTCGATTTCATGTGGTAAACCTGGGAATTCGTTCGGGTAACTTCCCTTTTGGTGCATTTCCTGAACAAACATTATCTGGTGATTTTTTAACGGTTAGTTTTATTATTGAAAGTGATACATCATATTATAAAATCAATAATCAGGCCGCCGTTATTTATCCTGACATTGAAGTTTCAAACGGGTTTATCCATTTAATTGAAACAGCTTTAGAACCTGTTAATATTACAAGTTACAGATGGCTCGAATTAAATTCTGATTATTCCATTTTCAAGGAAGCTGTTGATTTAACCGGGTTTGATACCAGATTAAACATTAATATAAAAGAAAATGACACTATTCAGCCAATTACGTTACTGGTTGAATCGAATACTGTATTTAATGATTTTAACATTACTTCGGTTAATGATCTTGTGTCGAAAATCAGTCCGGATAACAATGATTTTACATCCGCTCAGAATCCCTTATATAATTTTGTCGGTTATCATATTCTTTCCGGTAATTTATTTATTGACGATTTCGAGGGTAATAATACCAATTACACAACATTGTCAGACATTCCTTTAAGAATTGACGGAACAGGTATTGATTTTGCCATAAACAGAGGGAAAGAGGTTTTTGATACGATAATAGTTCAGGGTGATTCTACTTTTATTGATTATATTGGTTTTTTATACGACGAAAGCAATGTAACAACCCAAAGCGGGGCAATTCATAAAATCGATAAATTAATGAAACAACAGCCTCCATCCAGGACTATTAGCACTCATCAGTTTTTTGAAGAACCTGTCTTCAATCAGTTCAGGTTAAAGGAAGGTTCATTCCAGCTTGATGAAGATATGAATTTGAGCGCTATAGAATGGAGCGGAGCAGACCTTTTCTTTGTAAATTTAGGAGATCAGGAATCATCGGCATGGAATTCCGATTATTTATTAATAGATGGCGATTTTGAAATTTCGTATCAAATTTCACCAATTATACAGGGAAAGTATAACCTGTTTTTAGGAGCGGAAAGATACAACAGCGAGAATGCCGTTGTGGAAGTTTACATAGATGGGAATAAGGTGGGAGGATTTTTGGACCTGACAAGGGGTGGATCGGCAAATAACCCTTTTCAGCGTGTTTTAATTGGTACAGTGGTATTTAATAGTTACAGATCGCATAAAATTGAAATAAAATCGCTTATTCCGGGTCGATTTTTATGGGACTATATTCGATTTGAACCAATTTAATTTTAAGGAAATATGAGCCGTAGATTTTATATAATATTGCTGAGTTTTATTCCATTCATATTTATTGGATGTGAAAAAAGATGGGATGATTATTATAATAGTTATCCGGAAACAGTGGATAAAGAGATGTTTGGTGAAATGAAAAACGATTCAAGAATTTCAAAATTTATTGAGTTGTTGGAAGCAAGCCCATTGGATACAATTTTTCAATCCGATATTTCTTATACGCTTTTTATTCCATCGAACGAGGTATTAAATGCCTATCTTGAGCAAAATAGTCCATCAAATAATTATTTGGGTTATCACATTGTTTCTCATTTTATACAATCAGGAAATATTCAGGGAAAAAGGGTTGTACAATCAATTTCTGAAAAATACCTGCAATTTGAAAGAAGTGGTGGAACTGTTTTTATAGAAGGGGTTAAAATTAGCTTTGAAAGCCCGTTATATCTTGATGGTAAATATTTTATTATTGATGAAGCAATTGAGCCAAAACCAAATTTGTACGAGTATTTTAAAATAACCAATCCGGTTTTAAGCGATTATATAGATACACGGGATTCGATTGTGTTGGATAGAGAATTGAGTACGCCTATTGGTTTTGATGACAAAGGAAATACCGTTTATGATACAGTTGCCAATATTGTAAATGTATTTGAATTAAAATATTTTCCTGTAAAACAAGAGTTTAGGGAGCTTTCAGGAACCATAGTCTTTCCCAAAGCTGAAGATTATAATGCGGCTTTAAATGTAGTGGCAGATAATTTAGGAAGCACTGTAAATGATTACAGAGACATTCCAATTAAATGGCAATATGAAGTTCTTATGCCGTATTTGTTTAAACAAGGGATATTTTTGAATAGAATTGAACCTGAAGAATTTGTATGGAAGACTGAGACTGATACGGCAAAGCTTCTCAACATATTGGGTGACAGTATTGCAATTACTTATACCCCTACAGAAAAAACAGTGCTTAGCAATGGTTATGCCTATAATTACCTGAATTTTACAATACCTGATTCATTGTATTTTGGAAAATCAAGAATGGAGGCTGAAAGACTACTTAAAGAAACCGGGATTAACAGATATGCCTGGAATGATAGTGTTAAAGTTCAGTCAGATATATCAGTTCAACCACAACAAATTTTATTGTCCGGTGCATCAAACGATTCAATAATCCGTGTGACTTTCCCAAAAGGTTATAGTGGGAAATATTCTGTTGAATTTAAAGGCCCAAATTTATTTCCAGGAAGATATGTAATGGTTGTTGAAACCAATATGGATTATGGAGGTATTTATGATATCTATATTAATAATGATTTAGTTAAAACTTTTGATTATTATGATTTCGTTAGGAACAAAGGGTTAATGCTTAGTGTTACAGGTGCAAGATACTTTCCCAGAGGACGTTATAATAAATTTGATATGTATGTTGATAATATTTCATCTTATGAAGCAGTGAATATTAGATTTGAATATAAGGGGCCGGGTCTTGTTTCCAATAATGGACTTTTGTTAGATTATATAGAATTTCAACCGGTTGATAATTAAATTAGTTATGAAAATACTTTTTATTCATAAACTTTGGTATAGTATTTTCTTTCAGTTGCAAATAAAAACGACAATGAATTATAAATTCTTTTTAACGGATTTTAAACAAACTGTAGTTTTATCAGTAATTCTTATAACCATGTTTGGTTTCTCTGCGTCTGGACAAGACACACTTATAGTAAGGGGAAAAGTGGTTAATGGGATGAATGAGCCTGTTCCCAACGTTGCTGTTGGCGTCGAGGGTTCCTTTGAAATGCCCGCAGTAACAGATGATTCAGGTGAATTTGAAGTTAGAGCATTGCAGGGAAATGTATGGTTAAATGTAGCACCTTCCAGTGATTATAAAAATAAAAGAGTTTTTCTTAACAATAGGACTGAACTAACCATTTTTTTAACAGCAAACGATCTTGAATCAGGTGATGATGTAATTACAATGTGGTCACAAAACAATATTAAAAGGGATTTTATTTCTGCGCTATCAACCCTAAATACTGAAAATATAATACAAACTCCATCACTTTCTATCGATCAGTATATGCAGGGCAGGGTATCAGGGATGCATGTGGTTAACAGATCCGGAACCCCGGGCAGTGGTGCCGTTACAATGTTGAGAGGAGTTAATTCATTAATAACAAATAACAGGCCTCTTTATGTGGTTGACGGGATTCCAATTACTGACATGACAGGAGTATTCGAATCAAACCTTGAAGGCTTTGATTATAATTCCTTGCTGGCTATTAATCCTCTGGATATTTCAAAAGTAACCGTTTTTAAAGACGCCAGCCTCGCCGCAGCCTACGGATCAAAAGCATCGAATGGCGTGGTTTTTATTGAAACGCTTGATCCTTCAGCTACTCAAACTGTGATTGATTTAGATTTGCGTTCCGGTTATTCTTTGGCGCCGGGGAATCAAATTCCCCAGATGAGTGCCGGGCAACATAAAACATTGGTTAGCGAATTATTATTTTCAAGCGGTCAGCAAGAGGAACGAATAAAAGAAGACTTTCCAAATTTATTTCTCACTCCTGATGATAAACGCTATATTGATTATCAGCATAATACAAATTGGCAGGACATTATTTTTTCAGATGCGTTTTTTAATAACTTAAATATAAAGGTTAAGGGAGGAGACGAAATCGCCCGGTATGGTCTTTCTTTTGGATATGTTAACGCTGATGGAATAATCACGAGTTCAGGTTATGACGGCTATAATTTAAGGTTCGTAAGTTTATTAAATATTTTTACCTGGTTAAAAATGAATGCCGGGGTATCCATGAATTACAGCACATCAAGATTAAAAGAATCAGGTAAAGTGTCTCAAACAAATCCTGTTCTTACAAGTCTTTCCAAATCCCCTTTGCTACATCCGTTTCAGTATGACAATGAAGGACAGGAACTTACTATTTTGTCGGAAGTAGATGAACTGGGGGTAAGTAATCCACAGGCAGTTATTGATAACTACGAAGCAAAAAACAGTAATTCCAACTTTACCTCAACTTTAGGATTTATTATAGAGATTAATCCGAATATGAGTTTCCATACCAATTTTGGATTGAATTACAATAATTTAAAAGAAGATATATTTATGCCCAATTTGGGGATGGAGTTGTATGATGATGGTGAAGCAATTAATATTTCAAAAGGTACCGTAAATACATTATCATCGTTATATTTTAATAATTATTTATCCTTCAGCAAGAGTTTTGGGAACAACCACTCTTTTAGCTCCATTACCGGCGTAAATACACTGAACAATAAATTTGAGTTAGATTGGGCTTTAACCCGGAATGCACATGAAAGTGACCAATACCGGATGTTACAGGATGGGACAAGTGGTTTATGGAATATTGGTGGGGCCAACCGCGTCTGGAATTGGGTTTCGTTTTATGAAACACTTAATTATAGTTTTAAGGACAAATATCTGGCAATGGCCTCATTTTCAATTGACGGTTCATCGAGGGTTGGCAAAAATGCTGTTAATACTTTTAAGCTTGGCGGTGAACCTTTTGGAATTTTTTATTCATTTGGCTCTGCATGGAGAATCTCAAATGAGTCATTCCTTAAAGACTTATCTGCTTTGGAAGAATTAAAAGTCAGAGTTTCCTACGGACTAACCGGAAACGATGACATTGGGGAATCATCTGCAACGAACTATTACCGAACCGTAAAATTCAGAGAAACAAGTGGATTATATCCGGCATTAATTCCAAATTACCAGCTTAGTTATGAAATGGTTTCTCAGTTAAACGGTGGAATTGATATTGCTTTATTTGGAAACAGAATCAATGCTAACGTAGAAATTTACAAATCACAAACCAATAATTTATTAATTTATGCCCCGTTGGAAGCATATTTTGGCTATGATTTAAGACCGGAGAATAATGGAAAAATGCAGAATAAAGGATTGGAATTAGATCTGTTTTTCAGGTTGGTTGACAGGCCCCATTTTAAACGGGATATCCAGGCGACTCATTCATTAAATAAAAATGAAATTTTAGAAATTAAAGGAGGAAAACTTGTTGCTGACATTTTAGGTGCACAAATCGTAAATCAGATCGGAGACCAGGCAAACAGCTATTATGGATTTATTTATGAAGGAGTTTATGCAACTACCGAAGAAGCAAATAACCGGGGACTTTTAAATAACAGGATGGTGCCGTATCAGGCCGGTGATGCAATCTATCAGGATATATCAGGCCCTAATGGCACACCCGATGGAATAATTAATAGCTTCGATAAAACAGCAATTGGTTCATCAATGCCCGAACATTATGGTGGTTTAAACAATATGTTTAAATTTAGAAGATGGGGTTTAAGTACATTTGTACAATATGTAAAAGGAAATGAATTGTTTAATTACATAAGATATCAAAATGAAAATATGGTGGACCTCGATAATCAAAGCACAAAAGTTCTTGACAGATGGCAATACGAAGGTCAAATGACTGATGTGCCAAGAGCTGTATATGGAGATTTAATTGGTAATTCTTCATTTTCAACCCGCTGGATAGAAGATGGCTCATATATTAGATTGAAAAATGTTGCATTAAGTTATACCATTCCGGAAGGGTTTCTAAATTTTAGAAATGCGCAGTTTTACATATCTGCAAATAATATTGCTACATTTTCAAAATACCTTGGATATGATCCTGAATTTGGTCATGCTCATAATCATTTAAGCCAGGGAATAGATTATGGATTATCTCCTCAACCGAGACAAATTATTTTGGGAATTAAGTTAGGTTTATAACGAAATTTATTTTACTGATAATGAAAAGAACATTTAGATATTCAATTTTTATTGCAGCATCATTTATAATATTGACCTTTTTTTCAGGATGCAAAGATTTTTTAAATCCTGATCAGGATATTAATATTACGGAAGATAAATTGTTTAAAGATTGGTACGAATATCGGGCTGTTGAAATGGGCCTTTATGCTATACAGGCAGATTTGGTGGAACAAATAGTTATTTTAGGCGAACTTAGAGCAGACCTGCTTCAGGTTACTGAATTTGCAGATGCTGAATTGTTGGAAATTTATAATTTTAATATTTCAAAGGACAACAAATATGCCTCACCCAGAAACTTTTTCAAGTTAATTTCGGCAAGCAATAATTTTATAAGAATTCTTGAAAAGAATCAGCCTCAAGTTCTTGATCCACAAAGCCAGATAACAAATTATGATCGTTTGTATGGTGAAGTCTTGTGCATGCGTGCCTGGGCTTATTTTAATGCTGTTCGCATATATGGGAAAATTCCATTCATCCCGGAATCTCTTACCACGATTGAAGAAGTGGATAATTTTTTGAATTCATCCGGTACTTATATTGATAGTGTAGATATTACTTTTGTAAGAAATGGTTATCATAATGATACTGTTTTTAATACTCCCATTACGCTGGAAAAGCAGTACTATGACCAAAAGCTTGTTATTGACTATTTTACGCGTGAATTGGAAGATAAGGTTAAAGCCGTTGGTGTTAATCATTCAATTTATAATAATGATGATTCCTGGGAGGTTACTGTTTGGAACCCCTGGGCAATGAATACTTTGATGGGGCTTATGTACCTGACAAGTGGCGACAAGGTAAAGGCAGCTTATTATTTTGAAAAAGTTATATACAATAGTACAGAGGATTATCGTTATCAATTGGATGCAACTTTTAGTGACCGCAATTGGAGAGACATTTTTAATAATATTGATTTCAAAGAACATATACTTTCTTCAAGATTTAGTAAGGGGGAACAGCAACAAAATGAATTCCAGTCGATGTTTGAACCCAGGGGACCCCATAAATATATGTTAAAACCTACAAGACAAGCCATTTTAAATTGGGAAACCACCTGGGATAATTATTCTTATAAAGTTGGTAATCCACTTCTTCCTCCTGACCCGAATAATATTGTTATCGGACAAAGGGGTATTCCCGGGGATTTCTGGCGCGGATATGGCGTTTCTTATGCTTATTTACGAAATGGCGAATTAGTTGATACTGCGGATGTGCGGGAGATGCTAAGATTAAAGTCAGAAGAAGATTACAGAACATCGTTATTATTGGTACAGGATGTGGATACCGTGGTCTGGAAATACTCATGGAATAAAAATATATTTGACCAGGATGCAGATTTTATTTTTTACAGGGCTGCTGCAGTTCATTTGTGGTTGGCCGAAATTTACACGTATCTGGCTACCCTTCAAGGTAGTATTGTCAGGGAATCTACACCAATTGCAGTGGGATTATTAAATGATGGCTCAAATTACCCTGGTGGTTCCGGGCGGGTGCAAATGGGTGTAAGAGGAAGGGTAGGATTTGGCGGACTGATTGATGGTAACAGGATTGGTAATATTATATATAATCACCATCCTTTTACAAATAAGGTTCTTGGTTATCGGGATTTAACCACAAGTTTTTATCAAAAGCAATTGGTGCTTGATCAGTATATATTGGATGAACGAGCACGTGAACTTGCATTTGAAGGAGAACGGTTTTATGATTTAATGCGTGCTGCTGAAAGGAGAAATGATCCTTCATATCTGGCCAGAATAGTTTCCGATAAGTTTAAAGATGAAGGCAAAAGAGAAGAAATTTATAATCTGCTTTTAGACACGAACAATTGGTATATCAATTATTTTGACTGATTTACAAGGAATATTGAATTTGTAGAATATGAATGTTTTGAAATATTTTCATTTCTAAATTTGTTATCATTTGGATATACCTTTTAAAAAATCACGGTATTAACCGATTCTGCATCGAGCACAATTATCCTATTTTTTATATAGTTTTCATTCCAAAGATTATTTTCAGTTGTAGAAACAATTTTCTTTGGATTTCCGAAACCTTCAACTTCAATCTCCACCGGGTTATTTTTTGTATTGATTACCTGAATCACCTTTTTACCGTCGGGATGAATCCCGGCAATTACAAAAACATCAGAATCTGAACTGGTTGAATGCACAATTTGGGTACCCGAGTTGAGGTAATCCACCTGGTGCCTGGTAACAAAATACGATGGATATTTTGTTTCGGTATCGGCTGACATAATGGAATAGTTGTTTTGCCAGGTCCAGTATTGCGAAACGGCTACTTTGGCATATTTCAACATGCGGTGCGAAATTTTTGCAAACCGAAGGGCGTAATCATAGGTTGCATTCATGCCCCGTTGCCGCCAGGCCATAGCATCAAATCCCAGTTCGTTGCACCAGACTTCTTTGTTCCAGGCCTGTGCCAGTCCTGCAATCCGTTCAAATTCATTGTTGGGTATATCTTCCGACCACCAACTGTGGAAACAAACCGGCCCCAGGTATTTCCATATAGT
>JBHEOF010000008.1:30156-61906 GCA_046261715.1 Bacteroidales bacterium | reverse complement strand
GTAATAGGTGCTTTGTTTTTCGGGTTGGCCCATATTTACCAGGGAACATCATTACCCGAAACGGCAGGAATATTTTTGATCACCGCCATGGGTGCAGCTTGGTTTGCATGGCTTTATGTGGAATGGAAATATAACCTGTGGGTTCCGGTATTTCTTCATGTGCTGATGAATCTTTCATGGACCTTGTTCGATGTAAGTCCCAACGCATTGGGTGGCTGGTATTCCAATCTGTTCAGGGCAATAACCATTGCTTTAACCATCATCATTACCCTTCGTTACCATAAAAAAGCTGGTTCAAAAATAAACAGGAGCAATCTGATCGTAAATACAAACAATTGATAACAAGGGGGCGTAGCCCGGTAATTTTCGTAGCTAAAAAATCAACTCATTTGCCAATACGGAACAAAAGAAAAAAGACAGTTTTGAACTGGTAAAACTCATGCAGGACTTTACTGGCTATGAACCCAAAATGTGGGGCGATTCCATTATCGGGTTTGGCAGTTATCATTACAAATCGGAAAGAAGCCGGCAGGAGGGCGATTGGCCCCTGGTGGGTTTTTCGCCCCGCAAAACGGCTATTTCACTTTATGTTTTAAGCGGTATGCCTGAGCATGAGCACCTGCTAAACGAATTTGGCAAGTTTAAAAAAGGTGCAGCCTGTATTTACGTCAAAAAGCTTTCTGATATCAATACGGATGCACTGAAAAATATTATGAAGGCTACCATTGATTTTCTGGAAACGAAATACGGTAAACGATAAACAATAGTATTTTGAGAATATATACATTGATTTGTGATTATCACTTATCATATAGAATTAATAACTATTTTTATGCCATATTTTAATGGTATCTTGCCTTTGCATTTGAATTTAAAGAATTAAGGAAGGAAACAACAAGGAAAGATACAACCGGAATAATGGCTTATGAGATTCTTTGTAAAAATTATTACCACCTTATTTTTCCTTTTCCACTCCTGGCTAATCTATGCCAATACAGATAGCCTTTTCCATGAACTAAAAATTGCCAGGGAGAGCCAAAGCCTCAGGGAAATAGCTGATATTTCAAAGGCACTGGCCGAACACAGCTATTTCAAAGATTTTGACTATGATTCGGCGCTAAAATACAGTGGAGAGGCACTGGCGATATACAAGCAACTGGATGAACCACAAAAAACAGCCTCCGTTTATAAACTTATGGGTTATGCGTTGGTGGATAGTGAAAACTATTCCGATGGAATAGCCTATCTGGATTCAGCGCTGACTATTTACCGTGAATATGATGATCTGTTGCCCATTATCCAGGTTTATACCAATAAAGGGATTGCTATGAGCTATATGGGGGAAAACGAGCAATCCATTGAGAACTTTCGTGAAGCAGTTTATTTAAGTGCTGAATTGGGCGACAGCAGCCAGCTGGCCACCAATATGCTCAACCTGGGCATCATGTATCATTACCACGGCGATTTCCCCAATGCTGTGGAATCTCTGCTGGATGCTTCCGTAATTTTTGAGAACCTTCATGATTCGGTTACCGTGATCAATGCATGGATTGAGATAGGAAGTGTTTACCAAACATGGGAAAAATACAACATTGCTTTTGAGTATTATGAAAAAGCACGGGGTCAGGCCCATCATATTAACAACGACAGAGTTTTGATATCGTTGTATGATGCAATGGGTGTTACCAGCGAAAAACAAGACAGCCTTGGAAAGGCTATTGAATATTATGAGGATGTTCTGGGTCTGAGCCGTGAAATTGATTTCAAATCGGGGATCTCTCATGGATTATTTCGATTGGGAAGTATAAGCCTTCTGCAAAATGATTATGAGAGTGCTGCAGAATATTTCAGCGAGTCTCTTGCCATCGAAAAACAAGTTGGGGCGATGCAAAATATTGTTGTTATGAAACATTTGCTGGCCGAAAGTTACCAGCAAACGGGTGATTACGGAAGAAGTCTTGATTTGCTTCAAAAGGCACATAACATATGTGTGAAACATGATTTTAAAAAAGAACTACCCCAGAATTATTTGCTGCTTTACCAGACCTTCAAAACCCTTAATGATGCTGATAGTGCCCTGTTTTATTATGAGAAGCATGTGGAAATGAGAGATTCGATATATGGTG
This sequence comes from Bacteroidales bacterium, assembly GCA_046261715.1. Lineage (GTDB taxonomy): Bacteria > Bacteroidota > Bacteroidia > Bacteroidales > UBA7960 > SKVR01. The sequence goes on along the minus strand of JBHEOF010000008.1, from coordinate 59,780 downwards.
AAAAACAGGAAATGCTCATGGAAGAATTGCGTGAAAAATATGAAGCTGAGAAAAAAGAAGCTCAAATTGAGCTGCTGAACTTAGAAAAGCAAGTGCAACGAAAACAATTAAACCGGCAAAATCAATTACTACTGGCAATGGGCCTGGTCTTTATGTTGCTTATAATAATTGCTTTACTGACTTACTTGCAATGGAAACGAAAAGAAGAAAACCGCAAGCTGCAATTGAAGCTTCAGCTCTTTCGATCACAGATGAACCCACACTTTATTTTCAATGCCCTCAATTCCATTAAAAATTTCATGATCAACAATGAGAACCAGCAGGCTGCCGACTACCTGGTAGATTTCTCACAACTTATGAGACAAGTACTTGAAAGTTCAGTGGATGATCTCAAAACTCTTGATATGGAGATATCTCTGTTAAAAAATTACCTGAATTTGCAACAGGTACGTTTTAATCATTCTTTTCAGTATGAGTTTAATGTGGAAACCGATACTGACCCTGAGACCATTCTGTTTCCCGCAATGCTTTTGCAACCCTTTGCAGAAAATGCTGTGGAACATGGGGTAAAAAAAGGGGCCAACCGGGTTTCTATTGATATAAAACAAAAAAATGACCAATTGATGATAACAGTTCATGACAATGGTCCGGGTTTTTCTGAATTACACAAAAAAGAAGTGAAACATACTTCAAGGGCTCTGCAAATTACAAGGGAGAGGATGAAGATTCTCAAAAAGTTGTATAACTGGCATGTAAGTATTAATATTGTATCGCAGCAGGAAAGGCTTGCCGGTACTTTGATAGAACTAAAACTCCCCTGCAGGGAAACAAATACATAGGTAATGATCGCACACAATAAAACCAAAAGATCTACTCTCGCCATTATTGAAGATGATCAATCGGAACGGGATAACATCAGAAATATCATCTCACATTATTTCGAATCGATTGAAATTGTTGGGGAAGCCGATTCTGTTGCAGATGGATTGGAATTAATAAACAGCCAAAAGCCGGAAATACTTATTCTTGATATTCATCTTAAGGATGGTGATTCTTTTGAGTTGCTGCAAAAGATCAATCACCTTGATTTTTACATCATTTGGCTTACAGCACATGAGGAATATGCCATTAAAGCTTTTAAGATCAGTGCTATCGACTACCTCTTAAAGCCCTACAAGGGCCTTCAGCTGGCCGATGCCATTAAGAAAGCAACTGATAAAATATCTCTGGATCAGCACCTTGTAAAGCTAGAAACGCTCATTCATAATATCTACTCCAAAACATCTAAACAGATTGTTATTCATACTACCGATGCCTTTTTTGTGGTGGATACCTCCGATATTATCCGATGCATGGCCGATAACAATTATACCCATATTTTTTTGGAAAATGGGAAGAAAATTGTCGTTAGCAAACCCCTGAAAAAATATGAAGAACTACTCCGTGATGCCGGCTTCTGCCGCGTGCACCAGTCGCACCTGGTAAATCTCTGCAAGCTGGCCCGTTTAAACAGATCTGAGAAATCTACCCTTATCCTTAAAAATAATGATACGATCCCCGTATCTAAAGGTATGAAGGCTCAAATCCTTTCCTATCTGAAAAATCTGGATTGCTGAATTCTCATTCAAACCAGTCGAATTCTCTCCCAATCATACTATATGCTAAGTTGATTAATATGTATGAGTGCTTAATCTTTTTTTAGGTTACTTTTATCCACATAAAAAGCTTGTTTAAACTCTGAAAGGAATAATCAGGCTGTTTTTACAAACAACTTAAAATTTCATGCCTATGAAAGCTATTGTTTTAACTATATGTGTAAGTTTTCTTTCGCCGGTAATCTGCTTTGGTTATTTGTTGCAAGCTGAAAAGAATCAATACGCACCGGCAACTCCTGAATCAGGAACTACTACCTATATCAATATTGGTATTTCCCAGCCCAATGTGGAAGATTGTTTTGAAACCGCTGTATTTGAAGAAACCAAAGAACAAAAAATGACTGTTTTCCCCAACCCGGGCACCGGTTTGTTTTTTGTTAAAATGCCTTCAGTTGAGCCTACAACTGTTAACCTAACGGTTTATGATATCAGTGGTAAAGCTGTATTTGAAATCGAAAAACCTGCACAGGATACCCAAACTGCCATGGAGCTAAACCTGGAGTTTTTAAACAGTGGGATGTATTTTCTGCGCGTGAGAGGAAGTTCAAAGATTTTTACCCATCAGATCATTATTCAACAAGCTGATTAATTATCTCCGCTTATGAAAACTTCGTGAAAATACCTTGAAAATCATTCTAATAATAAAACCATGAAAAAAATAATTTACCTAATTATTCTTATCAGCCTTTTGTTATGCAACGTGCAGGCGCAAAAAAATGACCTGCCTGCTGCTGCTACTGTATTAGCCAACGAACCTGTGGTTATTAATTTAAATGATTACCAGGGGAGCATTCAATGGCAACAATCTGAAGATGCCATTATATGGGAAAACATAGAAGGTGAGACTTCCGGTTCACTTTCCTTTATGGCTGTGGGCACAATGTACTATCGCGCTGAAGTAATTGCAGGCATTTGCGACCCCTTTTATTCCGATACAACCCGGGTTATTGTAAATCCGCCGGCCGAAGACCCCGGAAATGGTCTTACCGATATCCAGGGCAATTTTTATCCCACCCTTGTATGGGACAACCAGGAATGGATGACCCAAAACCTCAGAACTGTTTTTTATAACGATGGGATACCCATCCCGGGCGGAGTGGATAATGATACCTGGCAAACCACATCAAACGGGGCTTTCAGTGTGTATCCCCATGAAAATATTACCGGGTTGAATAATGATGATGAGGTTACTGATGCCTACGGACTGCTATACAATGCGTATGCAGTGGCTTCGGAGAACTTATGCCCGACAGGTTGGAAAGTGGCTGACAATGTGGAGTGGGCCGCCCTTGTTAACGGGGTTACTACATATTATGATCACTTAAATACAACCAATATTGGCAATGCCTTAAAATCCTGCAGGCAGGTAAACTCGCCTTTGGGTGGTGATTGCGACACCAACGAACACCCCAGGTGGGATGCCAACGCTGCGCACCATGGTGAAGACCTCGTTGGCTTTGCAGGCCTGCCGGGCGGCACCAGGGCAGCTTCAGGCGATTACTACTGGGCAGGTAATACCGGAGGCTGGTGGTCAAGCTATACGCCTGACGATGAAAATGCCGGTTCATATGCATTGGTTAACGGCAACGGTAGCATCAGCTCCGGAGCATCCCCAAAAAGTCAGGGGCTATCTGTACGGTGTATGCGTAATTTGAGTCTTGACGGCACCTTTACCCTGTCCCTGCAAACCAGTCCGTCAGATGTGGGCATTGTTACAGGCGGTGGGGAATATCAGTATAATGAGGTTGTTCCCATTACCGCTGCACCCACCGGCAACTGGTCGTTTAAGCACTGGGAAAGAAACGGGGTGGTAGTGAGCGCTCAGCCCGAATTTAATTATACCATGATTGCAGGCAGTCATACTCTTACGGCCGTTTTTGGCTTTGTGCTGGAGGTAATTGTTGAGCCCCAGGGTCAGGGTGCAGGCAATGTAACCCTTGCGGGAGTAAATAATGTGCAGCCGGGAAATACTTTTACCCTTACAGCAACACCAAGTGATGGTTTTGCCTTTTCAGAGTGGCACCACGATGGAGAATTGATGGATGACAGGCTTACCTATTCCTTCGATATGCCGGAAAATGATGTAACCATTACAGCCTATTTCTCCCCCGGTGTGCAGGATGTTGACGGCAATAGCTATCCCATAGTAACCATTGGCGAACAGCAATGGTTTGCCAAAAACCTGATGACTACCAAATACAACAACGGGGATCCGATACCCAGGGTAATACCCTTTTCTGAATGGAACGAATTGTACACAGGAGCATACGACATTTATCCTTATAATTATCTGGAAGGTCTTTGGGTTACTGGTGTAGTGTATGCATATGGTAGATTGTATAATCACTATGCTGTAACTGACGACAGGGGAGTTTGCCCCACAGGATGGAAGGTTCCTGACGCGGAAGATTTCCTCCAGTTGAAAGACTACCTGATTGCTGAATTCGATGGAATATATTATAGTAATGTAGGTAATAAATTAAAATCGTGTCGTCAGGTAAATTCTCCTTTGGGTGGGTTTTGCTCTACCATACTTCATCCCCGATGGTCATATCATAACTCTTATTTCGAAACAGATGAATTTGGTTTTAAGAGTTTACCGGCAGGGGGTAAGAGTCTTGAAAATTATTCAGGTGCAGGAGATTTTTCTTATTATTGGACTACCACAATCAATGAATCTGATAATGCGATATTTTATTATATGAGATATTATGATGGTGCATTGTCTTATGGCAACACTGACAAAAACGCAGGTCTTTCTATTCGGTGTGTGAAAGAGTAGGGTGTTTGACCATAACGCTGGAAACAGTAAGAAACTGAGTATTGGTAAAACTTATCCGGTTTCTACCTCTCAGAAAACATCTTATTCATCACCAGCAGATGCGGCAGGGTAATGACCGCGATAAAAATGAAGAGTATGGGCAGGGGATCAATATGATTCAAAAAACCTGACCAGAGCAGGGCAGTCAGTCCCAGGAAAAATATTGCCAGCAATGTAAACGGCAGTGCCGCTTTCCAAAGCCGCCAAACGGAATTTTTATCGCCAAGAAATTCCGACATATGATCAAACGTATTCAGTGAGTGCCATCCGCCGAAATATAAGGCAAAAGCGGGCAGCAGGGGTAAAAAGTAGATCACTGTCAGCAGCAATACAAAGTTGATCCATTTTACCGGTTGCCATTTCAGGGGCTCAAAACGCTGGGCGATAACACTTATCAGAATAAGGGATACCAGCAAAACTCCATAAACCGCCAAAGAATTGCCGGCAGCCCATTGCCAGCTGTTCAGGGCCGGCATACTTTCACGGGTGATCCGAAAGATCAGGTCAGCAGTAAAGGCCGGTTCACGCATCAGGATAAAGAAAAGTACCAGTGTGCCCAAAAGCATCTGACTGACTTTCCAGAGCAAATGCCGCGGTGCAGGTTGCATATCCGATTCACCGAAATGCCAGGCCGATAATACCAGAAACAACGTAAGACTTAAAACCGGCATAAAAAACCAAAGGATGGCATAGGCCGCAATCTGTAAAATGTATTTAAACAGGAAACGAAACAGGGAAAAGGGCTTTTTTTTCTTTTGGAAGTATTTTTCTTCCACAAGGTGATCTACGGCTCCGTGCGGTATGCCGATCAATATAACAAAGATGGCGAAGAAGATATAGTCTATCGCCGGTTTTACTTCTCCGGCCAGTTGATGAATTAACACCAGGATTATTCCCATTATAAGCGCCCAGATGCGGGGCTGACGAAGCTGTTGTTGTAACGTAGTGTCAAGCATTTTGTAATTCCCTTAAAACATGATATTCATATTCCGGTTTGGCAAAGCTTTTTCCGGTCAGTCTGTAATACAAAGCTTTTAAGAAGATGCGGATGGGCAGTCTTGCGAATATGTTGGCCTCCTCCCATACACTGGTTTTCTGATCGAGAAAGCGCAGTATGGTCTCCATCTTTCTTCGCTGAAACAGCTGCGTGAAAATTCCTTTGCAGGTTTGCGGGTGGTTGCGGATGATCCAGAGCAAAAGTGCATCATAAAAAGCAAACCTGTCATTTTCGTTGAAACGCTTCGGTTTCTTACCTGTAAAATAGGCCCGGGCAAGTTCTTTGCTGTCATTGCGGATGCGCTGAAAAGCATAGCCTGTGCTTGCTTTAACCATGCCTGCCAGCGTGCCCAGGTTGGTCTCACCGTTTTTGCCTGAATGCCTGAAAACTCCCTGCTGCATAGGTATCTGGCCGTATTCTTTTTCCAGTATATTATATTTTTCGCCTACATGTTCCGAAATATAAGCTGCGATCTCTTTTTCATAAACCGACAATTCGTATGGCTGAGGGCCGAAATAAGTCAGTTCAACCAGGGCTTGTTTTTCCGTCAGGGGTAAAATGTACATAAAGCGACATTCACCATTGCGGGCAACCGTAAAATCCATCAGGCGGGCGTTATTGGGGTCAAAGGCCGCTTCTTCCGATTCGATGAACCAGCCGCGGAAATGCTGCCACAGGTCTATTCGGGGCTTTTCATCCCAAAAAGCACTGTTGTAAACTTTGGGGGATTTATACAATCCGTTTCCGGTGGTGACTTTGAAATCTCCATCTGAACCTGAAATATCCAGAGCTATATCTTTTTGAAAATGTATATTGGGATGTTGGGAAAGAAACTCTTCGTTGAAATACTCAAAAAAAGATTTACCCGGAATGTAGTGGTATTTGAATTTCCCCAGATCCTGGCGCACATTAACATCATCCGATTTAAAAGAGAGTTCTTTCCAGGATGTGTTCACCATTTTTTGTATTTCCGGTTCCAGGTCATTATCCCAGAAGCACCACGAACGCTGCTTTTCTTTACCGTCTCCCAGCAAAAGAACCTTTTGATTTGCAAAAGCGGGATATTTCGAAAGCTCATACAACAGCAAAAAACCGGCTAATCCATCGCCGATCACTATCATATCAAAAAGTGTTTTTTGCTGTGTATCCACCGTTTTAAATTATTTTCAAATGTAAACATGTAAATAGTTGAATTGTTCTCTGACCTGTTTTGTAAATTTTGAAAATAAATCCAATTTTACTTGATTTCGGAAACAGGAAATCCTATATTTGCTGATTATCAAAAGAGAATTATTCTCTTTAACCAAAGCAGCACATATGGAAGCAGAAGATATCAGCCGGAAACTCATCGACAAGGGCCTTAAAGTTACTCCCCAAAGGATTGCTGTGTATGAAGCTGTAATACAACTCAACAATCATCCTACCGCAGAAAGTATCATCAGATATATCAAAAAAACCTGGCCTCATATAGCCACTGCAACTGTATATAAAGTGCTGGATGCACTAACTGAGAATGGACTGATCAAAAGAGTGAAAACGGAGAAAGATATCATGAGATATGATGCCATTCTGGAAAAGCATCATCATTTGTATTGCACCGAAACAGACCGCATTGAAGATTACAATGACGAGCATCTGGACACGATGATAGAAGATTATTTTCATAGAAATGGAATTCCCGATTTTAAAATTGAAGATATCAAGCTACAGATCAACGGAAAATTTTTTAAAAGCTAAATAGTAAAAATCAATCAAAATCAAGTGTAACTGAAAAATTGAAGAAAATGGAAAATAACGGAAAGAAAATGGGTAAATGCCCGGTAATGCATGGGGCAAACACGGATACTAAAAGTTCTGTGATGAGCTGGTGGCCCAATGCCCTTAATCTGGATATTCTGCATCAGCACGATACCAAAACCAGTCCTTACGGACCGGATTTCAACTATCGTGAAGAATTTAAAAAACTCGATCTGGAAGCAGTGAAAAGCGACCTTAAAGAGTTAATGACCGATAGCCAGGACTGGTGGCCGGCCGACTGGGGGCACTATGGTGGTTTTATGATCCGTATGGCCTGGCACAGCGCCGGCACCTATCGTATTGCTGATGGACGCGGAGGTAGCAATACAGGAAACCAACGCTTTGCTCCTCTCAACAGTTGGCCCGATAACGTAAACCTGGATAAAGCGCGCAGATTGTTGTGGCCCATCAAGAAAAAATATGGTAATAAGCTTTCCTGGGCCGATTTATTCATCCTGGCCGGAAATATGGCCTAAGAATCCATGGGCTTCAAAACGTTTGGATTTGCAGGCGGACGCGAAGATATCTGGCATCCTGAAAAGGACATTTACTGGGGGGCTGAGAAAGAATGGCTGGGAAAAGACAGATATACCGATAAATCGAATGAAGAATCACTTGAAAATCCTTTGGCTGCAGTTCAAATGGGTTTGATTTATGTCAATCCCGAAGGTGTTGATGGTAATCCGGATCCCTTAAAATCGGCTCAAGCCGTGCGGGTTACATTTAGAAGAATGGCCATGAACGATGAAGAAACCGTTGCATTGACTGCCGGTGGCCATACTGTGGGTAAGTGCCACGGACAAGGCGATGCATCGATACTGGGTCCAAAGCCGGAAGAAGCAGAACCGGAAGAGCAGGGCTTTGGCTGGAAAAACCCCAAAGGGAAGGGCCATTCTGAAGATACTGTTTCCAGCGGACTGGAAGGCGCATGGTCGAGCAAACCCGACAGATGGAATCATACTTATTTCCATCTTTTACTCAATCACGAGTGGGAGTCCGTAAAGAGTCCTGCAGGGGCATGGCAATGGGAACCCATCAACATGAAAGAGGAAGACAAGCCTTTAGATGCCCATATTCCCGGAGTACGCCGCAATCCTATCATGACCGATGCCGATATGGCACTGAAGATGGACCCGGAATACCGTAAAATATCAGAGCGCTTTTATAATGACCCCGAATATTTTGCTGATGTTTTTGCCCGTGCATGGTTTAAACTTACCCACCGCGACTTAGGTCCGAAGAGCCGCTACCTGGGTCCCGATGCACCCAAGGAAGATCTCATCTGGCAGGATCCCGTCCCGGCAGTTGACTACACCTTGTCGGAAGCAGAAATTGAAGACCTGAAGAAGAAATTGCTCAACAGTGGACTGTCGGAAACAGAGCTCATCAATACTGCCTGGGACAGTGCAAGAACTTTCAGAGGATCTGACTACAGGGGAGGTGCCAACGGTGCCAGAATTCGTCTTGAACCCCATAAAAACTGGGCAGGCAACGAACCCGAAAGGTTACAGAAGGTGCTGGCAAAACTGGAAGAAATTCAGCGAGGCCTGGACAAAAAAGTAAGCATTGCCGACCTGATCGTATTGGGCGGTACTGCTGCCATTGAAAAAGCCGCACAGCAGGCAGGGGTTGACATAAAGGTGCCTTTTAGCCCGGGTAGGGGTGATGCCACAGAACAAATGACCGATGCCGAATCTTTCAGCGACCTTGAACCCATTCACGATGGCTACAGAAACTGGGTTAAGAAAGATTACGCCGTTAAGCCCGAAGAACTCATGCTCGACAGAACACAGCTTATGGGCTTAAGCGCTCCTGAGATGACAGTTCTTGTAGGAGGTATGCGTGTATTGGGAACAAACCATGGTGGTACAAAACATGGCGTATTTACCGACAGAGAAGGCGTCTTAACCAATGATTTCTTTGTCAATCTTACCGATATGAATAATTCATGGAAACCCGTTGGAGATAATCTGTATCATATTGTTGACAGAAAGACAGAACAGGTGAAATGGTCTGCCACCCGGATTGATCTGGTATTTGGTTCAAACTCTGTGTTACGGGCTTATGCCGAACTCTATGCACAGGATGACAACAAAGAAAAATTTGTAAAAGATTTCATCGCCGCATGGACCAAGGTAATGAACCAGGATCGGTTTGATTTGAAATAATGGTTTCAGCAATTTGCTGATTTTTAAACCAAATTATTGAATGATGATAAAAAAGGTAGTTCGGAAACGGGCTGCCTTTTTTTGATTATTTTAGTGGCGGGGTGACTTAAAGTCGCCCCGTCACGAACAGGTTTAAAAAGCGACGGGGCTACTCTTTTGTAACTCCGCCGGTAAAATAAAAAGAAATGTTTAATCTAAAAAAGGCAACTGATATAATAGTTATCATTGCATTTTACCTGATAGGTATAGGATTTATTTTGCTGTTTGTGTATATGCATACATCAGAAGATGCCCGGGAATTTTTAAAGGGGTTAAATACTACATCCGGTTTTCGGGTGACCATTTTCTTTGGAATAGTAAAATTGCTCTCCGCAATTCTGGGTGTAACTATTACTGCAGCAGTGACATTTAAGATTATCAGGGATTTTAAAAGCAGGATTTAAATATTTTGAAGCAGTATTTAATATGCATTTGTTTTATCATATTCCGAATACTAAATATATGCTTAAATGTTTCGGTGCGCTGCACCTGGTGTCTCTTTGGTGCATCAAACTACAAATGTTGCGGGGCACTGCCCCTAAAAAGAACGGCTGCAGTGCAGCCCAACCATTTATGATATGACAATATTTTTTGAATAATGGTTTCGATGCTCTGCACCTGGTGGGTTTTTGGGTTTCATCAAACCTGCAAATGTTGCGGGGCACTGCCCCTAAAATAATCAAAGATAACCCGGTTATTCACAGAATGATAAATCATAAGTAATCATTTTTGAAAAAAACAACTAATTTAGGACTGGCTGCAGCGCAGCCAAACCTTTGTGGCTACAATGTTCGAAATATCTGACAAAAGGTGCGGCGCACCGAAACAAAATTTACTTCCGCGGCGCTACAAACTGCTTCATCCCCGCCATCATAAAAGGTATGACAGGTACACTGTTACGTATTTTGAATTCTTCCCAGAAGGTACTTTCATTGGCCAGGAAAGCAAGTATCCTTTCGGGATCAACTTTTCCAAACAGGCTGGAAAAGATCTGTTCACCGGTTAATTTGCCCGAAAGCAGCACTTCCAGCAAGGTCATGTCGTACCAGAAAAACATTCTTTCGCGTAATGAAGGTCTGATGGCAGGAGATTGATTGTTTTTTAAACGTTCGGCCACTTGTGCCACATGCTTCTGTACAAACTGAAATGTATAACCGCTGCTGGGTTTGGTAAAACCACCTGCGGTTCCTATGTTGATGATCCTGTTGTCTGCACCCAGGTATCGTTTGAAGCGGGCCATGGTCATGGGGATTACACCAAACTCGCGGTGGGTGATCTCATAATCGTTTATTTTTAATTCGTTTTGAATATACTTTTCCAGCTCCCTGACATATTCATCTTTCGGAAGGGTTTTTTCGCTGAACAGTGTATATTCTACAAGGGCCTCGGTTGAGCTGGTGGGCAATACGTACATGAATGTAGCTCCATGCTGCTGGTTTAATCTGAAGTCCATCAACGTTCCCACATTGCTGTCAAAAACAGGTGCTGATGTTTTGATATACCACCCCATAAAGTGCTGAAGCAGGGTGTTTTTTTCGTTCATTTTCGGGTGAAACAAACCGGTGGAGTTAAAGACATACGCTGATGTATATTCTCCGGAGTCTGTTTTTATCTCTGCCGTTTGACCGTTGTCATTGATCTCCAGGATCTTGTCATTTTTGAAGACCACGTTATCAAACTTTTCAGCCAGATCAAGTACATGCGCATAAAAATCGCCCGACTGTATCATTTTATACCGGTAGTGTTTCATCTCAAACTCACGGGAAACATCGTGAGAATAAAACTGAAGGGTTTTCCACTGATGAGAGATAAGATGCTCAAAAGGACCCTGTTCCTTTTCCCAAAAACACCAGGTGCGGTCGTTGTCCTTTTTTTTCACAGGGTCAATGAGCAGAATGTTTTTAGTTTTTAACTTATCATCCCTGAGCAAGTGATATAACAAGCTTAATCCCGCCAATCCGGAACCTGCAATGATATAGTCAAAATCTTTTTTCATCTGTTTATAATTTGATTAATTCGGTCAGATGGAGCTCGCCAACAATAACCATAAAAAGTGTATTGTTTTAATACGAATTTATAATCATCCAAATGTGTGTTAAAATAATTCTCATGGCTCGGTTCATGAAATTCCTTAAGTTTTCATTCCCGTATTTCAGAAAATCATTTCCATGGTGTTATCAAAGTTAAAACAATTACCGGCAGAATATAAATAATTGCCAGTAAGAAGTTAAAAACAATGGTTTTGTTCGAAGAACATTCTCACTTCTTCATTCTCTTCCTCTCATGCTCATCGAGAATGATCTTGCGCATGCGGATATGTGCAGGGGTAAACTCTACGTATTCATCTTCAGCAATGTATTCCAGGGCTTCTTCCATGGAGAATTTTATGGCGGGGGCAAATGTTGCTTTTTCATCGGAACCGGCAGCTCTCACATTGCTTAATTTTTTGGTTTTCGTAAGATTTACCACCAGGTCTTCCTGTTTGTTGTTTTCACCAATCACCATTCCGGCATAGATCTCTTCGCCGGGTTCCACAAAAAATTTGCCACGATCCTGCAGTTTGTCAATTGAGTAGGCAATGGCGGTTCCGGTTTCCATGGCAATAATTGCGCCGTTGCGGCGACGGTTAAAATCGCCTTTATAAGGTTCAAACCCTTTCAGTCGGTGTGCCATTACCGCTTCACCTTCTGTTGATGTGAGCATGTTGCTTCGCATACCAATTAAACCCCTCGACGGGATTTCAAACTCAAGATGGGTGCGGTCATTTTTGTTTTCCATATTTACCAGTTCGCCTTTGCGCTGCGATACCATCTCAATTACCTTACCCGAAAATTGCTCGGGAACATGTACTGTCAGGAATTCAACGGGCTCGTACTTTTTGCCATCAATTTCTTTAACGATCACCCTGGGCTGTCCAACCTGCAGTTCGTAACCTTCACGACGCATAGTTTCAATAAGGATGGAAAGGTGCAGAACACCACGTCCGTAAACAAGATAAGAATCAGCTGAATCAGTAGGTTCTACCCGCATGGCCAGATTTTTTTCCGTTTCCAGGAAAAGACGGTCGCGCAGGTGGCGTGAGGTAACGAATTTCCCATCACGTCCGAAAAAAGGAGAGTTGTTGATGCTAAACTGCATACTCATGGTGGGTTCGTCAATGGAAATGGGCTGCATACCTTCGGGAACTTCAAAATCGGCAATGGTATCGCCAATTTCAAATGCTTCCATACCCAGCACTGCACAAATCTCACCTGATTCTACTTCGGTTTTAACTTTTTCCTTTCCCAAACCTTCAAAAACATACAACTCCTTGATCCTTGATTTTTTGACAGTACCATCTCTTTTTACCAGTGAAACCTGTTGATTGGGGAATAGTTTTCCCCGCGTAAGTCTCCCCACAGCAATTCTGCCCAGATAGGAACTGTAATCAAGTGATGTGATCTGCATCTGGGTGTTGCCTTCAAATACTGCAGGTGGTGGAATATGTTCGATGATAACATCCAGCAGATAAGAAACATCCTGGGTGGGGTTATTCCATTCGGGGCCCATCCATCCGCCTTTGGCAGATCCATAAACCGTGGGAAAATCAAGTTGTTCTTCAGTGGCATTGAGTGCAAACATCAGATCGAATACTTTTTCCTGGGTAAGCTCAGGGTCGCAATTGGGTTTGTCAACTTTGTTGACTACCACAATGGGTTTTTTATTGAGATCGAGGGCTTTTTCGAGTACGAACCGGGTTTGTGGCATGGGGCCTTCAAAGGCATCTACAATGAGCAGAACCCCGTCGGCCATGTTCAGCACCCTTTCTACTTCACCGCCAAAATCGGCGTGACCGGGAGTGTCAATGATGTTGATTTTTATATCATTATATCGAACAGAGCAGTTTTTTGACAGGATGGTGATGCCCCGTTCACGTTCCAGATCGTTGCTGTCCATGATCAGGTCCTGTGTTTCCTGGTTATCGCGGAAAAGCTTTACCTGGTGAAGGATGCGGTCAACAAGGGTGGTTTTGCCATGGTCAACATGGGCGATGATGGCGATATTTCGAATATTTAGCATTGTATTGTCTTGTGAAAAAATAAGGGTGCAAAGGTACTGCTTTTTAATCAGAATTTGTGGGAAGGTGTATGATGAAATTATAATTCAATAAAGTTTTTTATCTTAGGGGATTGAAACTTATGAAAACACCCACGGGAATAATGACAGGAGCTGCCGGACACATTTCTGATATGATCGCCAGGATCAGAATGAATGAATCTGCCATAAGGCGAAAACGCTATTTTAAAGAAGCCCGCGCTGAGTTTATTCGTGCGGCAAAAAAAAAGCATTTGGATTATTATCAGGCCACTCCCGAACAACTGGATGCAATTCGTAAACTGGTCATTCAAAACAGAAAAAAAGATCGGATAAGATTTATCATTGCATTGGGTATATCTTTTTTTATTTCAGCTTTCGTAATCTGGGGTTTGTGGGATTGGTTTAAAGGTGCAATAAATTATTGAAAATTTATTTACATATAACGAAATATAAATAAAAAACCCGGTTTGCAGTTAAAAGATCAACTACAAACCGGGTTTAGTATCAGGATATTACTGAAGTTTATAAAGGTCTTATTGTTAAAAGACGCTGAATACTCATAAACTTATGAAATCGTTCGTGGGAACCAGCAAGTTCTTTTTACGGACATTCAATATCCACCCCATTCTCATCCCAGCAATGAAACTCCTCATCACTGAAAGTTTTAGGATCTTTGATCTGTCCTGCCTTGGTTTCCCTGCTCCAGTTGATTTCTACCAGGTTATTTTCACCTTTGGTGAAGATTTCATAGGAAGCATCGTAGGGCGTGTTACCCGTTACTTCGTAGGATATGTATCCTCCATTTTCCGAACCACCGGGAACAATATTGGTATATGTAATACCTTGAGTACCGTCATCATTCTTAAACCACTCAATACCGACAAATGGTGTTGGATCAGCCGCTGATTTATACAAAGTCCATTCACCCTGCTTATTGCCGATTTGTGAAGTTCCTGAATACCAAAGGAAGTCTTCGTAAGGATTATTGCCTGATTTGCTTACATACATTTCCCACTCTACCTGGTTACCCACAATCTCACCGTATAGTTTTGCAGTAAAGGTGGTTTGCCCCACTACTACATCAAAGCTCCACAGCCACGACCCATCATCCTGGGGTTGTGGTTCCTGATCGAAGGCTTCCTTGAATGTGGCAACCGGTACTGCCATATGTACAAAAACTACCGTATTCCATAAGGCTACGTGTAAAACCGCGAGGGTTCGATTGACATAGGTTTCATTTGCAAGAACAGCTTTCTGTTCGTCTGTGAAATCGGAAAAGTCCATTACAAAAGCAGACTCAGGAGGGAGATTTGGTGCCGGATCATTATCTTCCTTTTTACATCCGGGCATTGGCAAAAGAATGGCAATCATCAAAAGGCCGGATAATACATGTTTTAAAGCTGAAAATTTTTTCATGATTGAAAAGTTTTGGGGTTAAATTTGAAATATGCGTTTTTTATGAATTATATTCGAAATATATTATATATTCTATTAAAAATGATTTTAAAGAAATTTCTACAAAGTTAGGAATAGATCCGGTAATGTTGAAAAATGCGGAAATACCGGGTGGGAGTTCTCCCACCCGATATCAATTATTCCTTACAGACAACCTGATTTTCCCATTTTAATATATAGTAATGTAGACAGGAAGTTATTAACGATCGGGTTCCTGGTTTTATTTTAATTGTCGAATTCAATATTCATGTTCAGGATGCTTGCCGGATTATATGGGGCAAGATTTTGAATATAATCTTTCAACGGCAAATAGTCTTCTGATGGCCCGGTACCTGCCTGAACAAATCCATTTTGGTTGAAATAACCAGGTGCTTGTGTGTTGTAGAGATATGCGTTAAGGATTTCAGGATCAATGGTCGGCCATACGCTCATAATCTGATCATGGAAAACATTGTATATGGAATAGGTTTCCAGTAACGTTTCGCGGTCAGCCGCATCCAGATCCGATGGGGGCAATCCAACTTCAGCCACTGCGATATCAAGGTTTTCATCTGCTGCAGCAACAAATGCCCAGTTAAAACCGGTTTCATTGTTGAAGAATTTTGCATTGGGGTGGCTGGAATTACCAAATACAGTTACCTGATCACCCGTTTTTCCTACAAACATCTTCATCTTATCTAACCCGTAAGGGTTTTGTAAAGGATTGGGAAGCGGAAACCCTGAAAAACTAACGAACATGTGGGCATCGTAACCCAGGTTGCCTGCTTCGCTGTAGTCGATACGGAAAGTAGTTTCTGTAAATATTTCTTCTGTATTACGATCAATATTGTAGGGATTGAGTATTGCAATTCCCACGAGTGGATCCCATCTCCAGAATACCTGCATACCCATTTCAGGAGTACCATCTTCAATATCGCTGATGGTCATGCGGTAATGCCAGGTAGCTTCTTCGTATTGCACATTTTCAACGATCTTAAGGTTTTTTGTACGGCCATCATCATCACTTATGTAAGTGAGTTCCATAGGTCTGTTAAGGTTTAATGCGGCTATAGTAAGCATGATATTCTGAGCAAGTTCGGCACCGCTTTCACCTACTGAAATAAAAGTGCGCAAATGCCGGTAAATATCGTTGCCTTGTAAAGTATCCACCTGACCATCTTTTGTACTGTAAGCCGAACTTATGGATGAAGGAATTTCAACCTTGAAGCGGTCAGGCAAAATAGTATCAGGTTTATCAAAAGGATCAAATTCATCCTTTTCGCAGGAGGAGAGGATCATCACTGCCAGCAGAACAAATAATCCGACAGAGGATTTAAAAATTCTGAAAGCAAATGTTGCAGGATGTAAAATTTCTGTAACAGAATTTAAACGGAATCTTTTCATTTCTTTTTTCATTTTTTCGGGTTTTTAATAATTAAATAAATCGTGTTTTCGGGTGTAATACACACAAGTTTATTTTTACCCTTACGTACGTGAAAAAAAAATTGCAAAATTTTTATGATTAGATATTAGGAAAGCCATGTATAACGGCTAATACACATGCTGTTTTATTCAACCAGAAGTGTATCTCTGATCACCGCGCAGGTGCTGAAATAACCCAGCCCCCCATTGGATATGTTTCCCGTAAGATTTGATCGTGCCGTTTCAAAAAGGCTGCCCTGCCACTGTGTTTCGGAGAGTAATGCACGCAGATAAGCCCCATAATCATCGTTTAATGAGTATTTAGAAAAATAAACTATGCTGCCTTCAGGGAAATATACATTTTCCTTATCCTGCGGAAAGATCACAAAGCTAACATCAATCGTATTGAGTGTATAATAAAGCAATCGGGCCGATGACAGTGTATCGGGATCATTATATCCGGGCAGATGCGACCAGTCAATGATTGCTTCATACATAGCCTGCTCAAAAGGACTGTATTGTGAGTTACTCCAGATCAGGCTATATAAATTCAATGATGCATGATATCTGAAACCGGGAGGGTTGAAGTCCGATACAGGCACCATATAGGTTTGTGCATTAAATGCCAGTTCATCCCTGGAGATATTGAGAAAATAATCCGTTTCTATTGCAGCAGCAAAAGGTTGATTGCTGATATACATTCCCGGTTCCGTTTCAGATTCTGTAAATTGAACTGCCTGCTGACCCCATGAAACATTTACTGAAGCGCCGGTAAAGGGCTCGGGAATGTCATTTACTCCGGTGACCGGCTGATTTAATTGTATTTGCTGAATCTGAAACTCGTTGGTGATCATTCCGTCTACCACAACAGTATTCAGCTCAACTGACGTTGTTTCCCAGTTAATTTCTTTTTCACAGCCTGAAAAAATAATCAATGTTATCAGTAAGAATCCTGTAATTAATTCTCTTACAAAGAAACCGGATTTTGAATATATTTTTCTACTCATATTACCGGATTTTAAATTTATAGGTAACAGATGGCATAAATCCTCCCAGGTATTTCTGGGTTGATAATATATCATGAGATTCAAAATAATTGGCCGGTACTACAAAGTTTCCATCGTCGTTTTGTATCTTATTGAAATTTATGGAAACAGGGTTAATCCGGTTGTAAAGATTATATAATCCGAAATTCAGGCTATGCTGGAAACTGTTTTGTGGTTTGCTCAGATTCCATGAAAATGAAAAATCCAATCGATGATAATCGGGCAGGCGATCGTTGTTTTTCTCTCCATATATAGGTACAGTGCTGCCGTTGTATTGATAATACCCCACTGGTGTGGTTATTGCTGAGCCAGTGAAATAGACCCAGTTCAGTGAAAGATTGACTTTCGGACTTGCCTGCCAGGATAAAAAAACAGATACATCATGCGGACGATCATAAAATGCAGGATATTTCTGATTGTTATTAAGATCTTCAAAATGATTGAATACCCTTGATAACGTATAACTTGCCCAGCCGGTGAGCCGGCCCTTTGTTCTTTTCATGTAAAACTCAACACCGTAAGAATTACTTTCTCCAAAATATAATTCCCCTTCTATCAATGGGTTCAAAAGCAATTTGGCATGATTTACATACTCAATCTGGTTATACATTATTTTATTATATACCTCCATACCTATTTCCAGGGCCTGTTCAGGAAATAATTTGTTTAGTCCTGCAGTAAATTGAAGTGCTCTCTGGGGTTTTATATTTCTGCCGCTGGGCATCCAGAGCTCAAATGAAGAAAAGGGACTGATGGAGTTTGACAGCAAGTGCAGGTTCTGATGGTAATTGCCCAGGCTAAAACGAAGAGATGAATTATCACCGGTTTTGTATCGTGCACTTAACCGTATATCTGCATTCAAATATGCTGCAATGGGTTCATTGGGCTGGAAAATTAAAGTATCTCCAACATTCTGATTCTCATCAAAAGCAAACACAACGGCAGGACCACGATTTAACCATAGCGGAAGTCGTATTCCTGCTTTCCATGCCCAACGATCATTGATTCGTTTTTCGCGACTAAAGTAAACTGAAGTTTCAGAAGCTTTATCGGCATAAACCTTTGGAACAAACGCACTGATGTCCTCATTATATCCCGAAAAATTACCGGGATTGAATTCATGATTGATATGTGAAAAGCCAAACCTCCAGGTAAGATCAGGATTAATAAACCAGGAAAAATCATATTTCAGTCCTAAATCTTTAATTCCTGATTCCCACGGAAATGCTCCTGTAAAGAGCGTATAGTTGTATTCGCTGGCATATATTGTGGCATTGGAAAACAACCTGTCGCTGAAAATATGATTCCATCTGGCAGTGGATGTGAAGTTGCGCCAGGCAACTCCTACCTTTCCCTGGTCTCCTGGTGCAGTATAATTATCATTGCCCCGGAATACAGAAAAGAATATTCGGTTTTTATCATTTATTCTCCAGTTAAGCTTGGCGTTGAAATCCTGAATATGAAAGTCTCCATTTGGTACTCTCTGCCTGTAAAGCCACTCAAAATTGGATCGGCGGAAAGAAGTAAAAAAAGAAGATTTCTCCTTAACTAATGGACTTTCAATGGAAAAGCGGTACATAAGTGGATTAAGTACTCCCTCAAGGTTGAATTTTTTCATATTCCCATCCCTTGTATGAACATCAATCAGGCTGGATAGCCTTCCTGCTTTATCAACAGGTATATCAGCCTTGTAAATATTGATCTCCTTGGCCACATCGGGTATGATAACTGAATAAAAACCAAAAAGATGAGCCGGATTGTAAACCGGAGCTTCGTCAATAAGAATGAGATTCTGATCTTTGTTTCCACCCCTCACAAAAAAGAAAGATGAGCCATCACTATGTGTTTGTATGCCGGGCAAAGTTTGCAGACTTTTTATCAATCCGTTTTCACCGGCAAATTCGGGAAGTTGTTCGAAACTGCGAGGATTTACACTGATAAGGCTGCTCTGACTTTTTTGAAGGGATTCAGCATTTTCATCAGCAATTATAGTTACCTCTCCGAGTATTCGGCTATCTGATTCCAGTTCTGCATTTTTTCGCAGATTTTTTTCCAAATAAATGTCAAAGGGTTGTTGTTTAAAACCGACAAAACTGAATAACAAGGAATATTGCCCGGGAGGCAGACTGATGGAATAAAACCCATACGCATTGCTTGTGGTTCCGGTATTGAGTTCTTTTACTATAACTGTGGCACCCGGCAATGTTTCGCCTGATGCTTTGTCGCGAATGTGACCACTTATGGTGTAACGTATATCAGGATCAACGTATGTTATGGCTTTGCGAAGAACAATCTGATTTCTTACCAGGCTGAACTCCAGATCATACACTCCGCAAATATGTTCAAGGACGTTTTTAAGGTTTTCACCTTTATAATTCAGGCTTGTTTTTTTATTTTTATCAATCAGGCGACTGTCATAAGAAAAATGTATTCCTGTTTGAGCGGTTATATCTTTCAGGACTTGTTCAAGGCTTGCATCTTTAAGCTCAAGGTCTATGCGGGTTTGCAGAACAGGATCCTGCGATAGGGCAAGGTTTGATGATATTACAATTAGTATAAAGAGAAGCCTTGTAGTCATATGTCTGTATCAGTTCAAAAGAATAGCAGATTTTTATTGGCAGCTTTCGCCATACACATTGATAATGCCATCTGATCTTGTAAACCGGATTTCAAAGGTTTCCCTGATAATGGTCAGGATATCTTCAAGGGGCTTGTTATCAAAAGTAGCAGTTAACCGGCAGCTTTGTAAACCTTCATCAGCAATTCTGAAGTGCACTCCGTATGTATTCTCCAGAACTTCAAAAACTTCTGCCAGGCGAGTGTTATCAAAAATGATCAACCTTGTTTTCCAGGATAAATAATTGGGATTGGCTATTTCATCTTCAATCAACTGATTTTCTTCTCTGTTGTATACTCCCTTGCGTCCGGCTTCAAGAGCCAGCTGACGATTGTCAGGAGTTATAAGGGCAACCTTTCCTGAGTTTACCATCACTTCCACTTCAGGGGCATTTTTTATGGCACTGATAAAAAAAGATGTACCCAAAACCATTATTTCAACATCCTGGGCTTCAACAATAAAAGGGTTTTGTAAATTCCGCGCAACATCAAAGAAGGCTTCTCCTTCGAGAGTTACCCTGCGCTCGCCACCCCGGAATCTCACAGGATAGGTAAGGCTTGAATGTTTATTGACAGTGATAATGGTTCCGTCACGAAGCTCCAGTTCGAGTGGTTCATTTCCGGCCACCAGGGTTTTTTCCTGTAATTGTGTAAAGTAGATAACAGAATATAATCCGGCGATGAGAAGTAAAACAGAAGCTGCAATTTTTAAAACCTTTTTATAAGATATGCCTGAATACAGCGGTCTTATATTATCTTTTTCTTCCTGAATTCCTGTTTCCCGGGAAATATTTTCCCAGGCCCGGGTTTTATCATAAACCTGACCTACCGTGGAAACAACCATCCAGCTTTTCTTGATTTCAAAGAATAACCGGCGTTTTTCTTCGTCAGTTTTTACCCATTCCTCGAGCATTGCAACTTCATCAGCTGTTGCACTTCCGGCCAGGTATCTGGCTGTCAGGCTTTCAAAATCAATATGGTTATTGTTTTCTTTCATTATTTCTCTTCAGTCATTATACACACAAAAACTGTTTTACCCTTATTTCATTTTGTAAAAAAACTTTTTCAATTCAAACCTGCCAGGTACCATAAAATTATCAGTATCCAGATATCTTTCAGTTCCTCCCTTAAAATTTTCAAAGCTTTGGTCATCTGGGCTTCAACGGTTTTTTGCGAAATATTCAGTTTTTGTGCTACTTCTTTGTATTTCATATCTTCAAACCGGCAGAGCATAAATACTTCTCTGCATTTCTCAGGCAGTTTATCAAGTGCTTCTGCCAGTTGTTTTTCCAGGTCCTGTTCCAAAAGATTGTCTTTTTCCGCAATAGGAATTTCGAGTTCTGCTTCCACATCCAGGTAAAAGCTTCTGAATTTTTTCCGGTCGCGGATATGATTAAGACAACGATTTTTGACAGATGTAAAAAGGTAACTTTTGATTTGCCGGTCAGGATCTATTGTTTCCCTTTGTTGCCAGAGATTTATGAATACCTGTTGTACTATTTCCTGTGCATCATCAGTATCCTGCAAATAACCTGATGCAAAACGGCAGAGTTGATTATAGTATAAGTCAAATACTTTTTGAAAAGTAAATTGATTTAAAGAAATATGATTTCCTTTTTTATCCAAACCCATAAATTTTGAACGAAAATAATCAAATTTATTATTGAGACTTTAAGGGTTTCTTTGTTATCGTATTTATCAATAAAAAAAGAGCACCCATCCGGATGCTCTTTTCAGAAATATTTATTTAATTATTGCTTATGCAGTGGTAAAGGCAGTCTGACCACCTTTTGCAGCCTGCTTTTCACGTGCTACAGCTTGTGCAGCAGCAAGGCGTGCAATAGGAACGCGGAAGGGTGAACAACTCACGTAGTCCATTCCTACGGTGTGGCAAAATTCAACTGAACTGGGCTCTCCACCATGCTCACCGCAGATACCTATCTTCAGGTTAGGGCGGCCTTTGCGTCCTCTTTCAATACCCATTTTCACCAATTGGCCAACACCTTCCTGGTCAAGTACCTGGAAGGGGTCGTTTTTAAGCAATCCTTTTTCAATGTAGATGGGAAGGAATGCACCGGCATCGTCGCGTGAGTAACCAAAGGTCATCTGGGTAAGGTCGTTGGTACCGAATGAGAAGAATTCAGCATTTTCAGCAATCTTGTCAGCGATAAGGGTTGCTCTCGGAATCTCAATCATTGTACCTACCAGATGTTCAATGGTATCGCCATATTCTTCAAATACCTGAGCAATGGTTTCGCGAACGATTTTTTCCTGTAGTTTCATCTCTTCATGAGTACCGGTAAGCGGAATCATGATTTCAGGAATGGCTTTGATACCCTTTTTCTTCAGGTTAAGCGCAGCTTCAATGATAGCACGTGCCTGCATTTCGGTAATTTCAGGATATGTATTACCCAAACGGCAACCGCGGTGACCCAACATGGGGTTAAATTCATGCAGTGAGTCAACTTTTGCTTTTACTTGCTTGGCATCTACACCCAATTCTTTTGCCATTTCTTCCTGGCTTTTCTCGTCATGGGGAAGAAATTCATGCAATGGGGGATCGAGCAAACGAACTGTAACCGGCAGGTCTTGCATAGCTTCAAAAATACCTTCAAAATCCTCACGTTGGATGGGCAACAATTTTTCAAGCGCTTTGCGGCGTCCTGTTTCATCATTGGCCAGAATCATTTCGCGCATGGCTCTGATACGATCGCCTTCAAAAAACATATGCTCGGTGCGGCACAGACCAATTCCTTTGGCCCCAAATTCACGTGCCACTCTGGAGTCTTTTGGAGTATCGGCATTGGTGCGCACACTCATACGTGTATGCTTTTCGGCCAGCTCCATAACTTTGGCAAAGTCGCCACTTACTTCGGGATCAACCGTTTCAATTTTTCCGGCATAAACTATACCGGTGGTGCCGTTAAGAGAAATAAAGTCACCTTCTTTGTAAACATTTCCATCAACTGATAACGTGCGTTCTTTGTAGCTGACTTTTATTGTACCGGCTCCTGAGATACAGCATTTTCCCATACCACGCGCCACAACAGCAGCGTGAGATGTCATACCACCACGTGCAGTAAGAATACCTTCTGCGGCATCCATACCACTGAGGTCTTCAGGAGAAGTTTCAACACGAACAAGAATCACTTTTTCACCTCTTGCAGCCCATTCGGCAGCTTCATCGGCAAAGAAAACAATTTTACCGGTAGCAGCTCCGGGTGAAGCAGGAAGCCCTTTGGCAATAGCCTTAGCCTTTTGTTCTTCGGCGACATCAAATACAGGGTGAAGCAATTCATCAAGTTTGTTGGCTTCAACACGAAGTAAAGCTTCATCTTCAGTAAGCATACCTTCATCAAGCATATCCATAGCAATTTTTACCATGGCAGCACCGGTGCGCTTGCCGGAACGGGTTTGCAGCATCCAGAAACGGCCTTCCTGAATGGTAAATTCGATATCCTGCATATCACTGTAGTGAGCTTCCAGTTTTTTCTGGTTGTCATCAAGTTCTTTGTACAATTCGGGGAATATCTCCTCCAGTGAAGGATATTTTTCTCTTCTCTCTTCTTCGCTGATGCCTTGTAATTTTGCCCAGCGGAGTGAGCCTTCTTTGGTGATCTGGCGGGGAGTACGTATACCTGCCACTACATCTTCACCCTGTGCATTTACAAGGTACTCACCGTTGAACAGATTTTCACCGGTAGCAGCATCGCGGGTAAAGGCAACGCCGGTTGCTGAAGTATCGCCCATGTTACCATAAACCATAGCCTGAACGTTTACTGCGGTGCCCCATTCAGCAGGAATGTTATGCATTTTGCGGTAGTAGGTTGCGCGTGGATTGTTCCATGATTCAAATACAGCAAGTACAGAACCCCAGAGTTGTTCCCATGGATCTTCGGGAAAATCTTTTCCGGTCTGGTCTTTTACTGCTTTTTTGAAGCGCACTACCAATTCTTTTAAATCATCTACGGTAAGTTCCTGATCGGTTTCAACGCCTTTCTCTTCTTTCATATGATCCATGATCTCATCAAAAGGATCTTCATCTTCCTTGTTCTCGGGTTTCATTCCCATTACCACGTCACCGTACATTTGTACAAAACGACGGTATGAGTCCCATACAAAGCGTTCGTTACCTGACTTTTTGATAAGTCCTTCCAGGGTTTCTCTGTTTAAACCCAGGTTAAGAACTGTATCCATCATTCCCGGCATAGAAGCACGGGCGCCGGAGCGTACGGAAAGAAGAAGCGGGTTTTCTTTGTCACCAAAACCAGCATTCATTTCCTTCTCTACCTTGGCAATATTTTCTTCTACTTCAGCCTTAATAGCTTCAATGGTCTTTTCACGACCTGCTTCATTGTACATGGTACAAACTTCGGTTGTGATAGTAATACCGGGAGGTACCGGTACGCCAATATTTACCATTTCTGCAAGGTTAGCACCTTTACCACCTAAAAGATTACGCAATGTGCTGTCACCATCGGCTTTTTTGCCTCCAAAAAAATAAATGTTTTTGTTTTTTTCCATCGTTAATTAAAATTTTGTTCTGTCATCTATTGAATTAAAAAATCAGTTTTATCCTTTTTCCCAAACATATATACAGGCAAAATGTGTTAAAATGTGTTATAAATGCCTGTAATTGTGATTGTTGCATAAAATGTATAACCAAAAAGAAGTACAAATTTACGATTTTTTTCGGGTGTACGGGCAGAAGGCCCTTTAAATTTATATTTAATTAGAATTATTATACTCTTTAGTCATTGTAAATTAGAATATTACGATATCCAATCAAATCAATAGTTATATAATTTATTTAAGGTCCGGATGTTGATTTGGTAACAACCATCTGTTAATTCCTAAAAAGGGTGTAATTTTGTGCTTTTGAAAACAGTAACAAAGTTAGTGTATGGCAAAAGAGAAACCATCTATACCTAAAGGCACGAGAGACTTTTCACCTGAGGAGATTGCCAAAAGGAATTACATATTTGATACCATTCGTAAAGTATACAGTTTGTATGGTTTCAAACCCATTGAAACCCCGGCAATGGAAAATCTTTCTACACTTATGGGCAAATACGGTGAGGAAGGTGACAGGCTGATTTTCCGTATTCTCAACTCAGGAGATTTTCTTTCCAAAGCAAATACCAAGGATCTTACTGACGGGGATTCACTGAAAGTAAGTGCCCAAATATGCGAAAAAGCATTGCGTTACGATCTTACCGTGCCTTTTGCCCGTTATGTGGTGCAGCACCAGAACGAAATTAACTTTCCTTTCAGAAGGTACCAGATACAGCCAGTATGGCGAGCCGACCGGCCCCAGAAAGGTCGTTACCGTGAGTTTTTCCAGTGCGACGCCGATGTGATTGGCAGTGATTCGCTCTTTAACGAGTTTGAACTGATAAAGATCATTGACAAGGTTTTTGGTGAACTGGAAATTACCATTACAGTAAAACTTAATAATAGGAAAATCCTTGCCGGTATTGCTGAATACATAGGCTTTGCTGATAAGATCATCGACATTACCATCGCTATTGATAAACTTGATAAGATTGGTCTTGAAAAAGTAAACGAAGAATTAAAGGAAAGAGGTTTGACCGCTGAAGCAATAGAAGCATTGCAACCTGTATTGATGCTGCAGGGAAGTGAAAAAGAAAAACTTACTTCGTTGCGGAAAACTTTACTTAATTCTGCCACAGGCCTTAGGGGGCTTGATGAAATAGAAGAAGTTTTTTCTTTGCTTGAGAATTCACCCACCCGCTGCCGTGTTGAACTGGATCTTACCCTGGCCCGGGGCCTAAACTACTATACCGGTGCAATCATTGAAGTAAAAGCCAATGATGTAGCCATGGGAAGTATTTGCGGCGGAGGACGATACGATGACCTTACCGGAATTTTTGGCCTGCCAGATGTATCGGGCGTTGGTATATCTTTTGGTGCCGATCGTATTTATGATGTGATGCAGGAACTGGGATTGTTCCCCGACGATGTGCTCACTTTCAGCAAAGCATTGCTGGTGAATTTCGGTGCTGATGAGCAAAAATATGCTCAGATGATTCTTTTTAAATTACGTGATGCCGGAATCTCCTGTGAGCTTTATCCTGAAGCCGCCAAAATGAAGAAACAAATGCAGTATGCCGATAAAAATCAGATTCCCTTCGTGATTATTATTGGTAAAAATGAAATGGAAACCGGTAAACTTGCTGTCAAAAATATGAAAACCGGTGAACAGGAATTAATGAACACAGAAGCTGTCATTGCTTATCTCACTAAAAGTAAATAGATAAAAATATAGCCGGAATATTCCCGAAATCAAAAAACCGTCTATCTCTTAAAAATTTATCAAAACGCAAAATGTACATACATACTATTAAATCTGATCATATTGACTTTGAAACGATCAGAAAAATCCTTGGCGAACCTTCCAGGCTTGAACTTTCAAAAGCATCTGCCGATCAGATCATATTCTGCAGAAAATACCTGGATGAAAAGATTGCAGGTCAAACGGAGCCGGTCTATGGCGTTACAACCGGGTTTGGTTCGCTTTGCAACCATAGCATTTCCATTGCCGATCTTAATCAGTTACAGAAAAATCTGGTAATGTCGCATGCCTGCGGAATGGGTGAAGCAGTGCCAGATGAAATCGTCAGGATCATGCTGTTTTTGAAGATACAGTCATTATCGTACGGAAAATCAGGTATTCAATTAAAGACTGTTGAAAGACTCATCGATTTTTTCAATCATGACATCATTCCTGTGGTTTATACACAGGGTTCGCTGGGTGCTTCAGGAGATCTGGCACCATTGGCCCACATGAGTCTGCCATTATTAGGATTGGGGGAAGTTATACATGAGAACAAAATTATTCCTACATCCCGGGTATTTGAGAAGTATGGGTGGGAACCCATTGAACTGGCATCAAAAGAGGGCCTGGCTTTGCTGAATGGTACGCAGTTTATGGGGGCATACGGTATATATATTTTACTGAGAGCGTTTGAACTGGAAAAATGGGCTGATCTTATCGGAGCGCTTTCCCTGGATGCTTTTGATGGTCGTATTGAACCTTTTTTTGATCCTGTGCATCAGGTTCGTTATCATAAAGGACAAATTGATACTGCTGCCCGGATTAGAAAAATTCTTGAAGGAAGTGATTTGATCAGCCGGCCTAAAAAGCATGTTCAGGATCCGTATTCATTTCGTTGCATGCCACAGGTGCACGGGGCCAGTAAGGATGCCATCCGTTATGTGGCAGGAGTTTTTGAAAATGAGATGAATGCCGTTACAGATAATCCTACCATATTTCCTGAAGAAGATTTGATTATTTCTGCCGGTAACTTTCATGGTCAGCCGCTGGCGCTGGCTCTTGACTTTCTGTCAATAGCATTGGCTGAGCTGGGAAATATTTCAGAAAGGCGTGTATACAGACTTATTTCAGGAACCCGCAAATTGCCTTCATTCCTGGTGGCTAACCCTGGCCTTAATTCGGGATTTATGATACCGCAATACAGCGCAGCTTCCATTGTAAGCCAGAATAAGCAATATTGTACACCGTCTTCCATTGACTCTATCGAATCATCGCAAGGGCAGGAGGATCATGTGAGTATGGGTGCCAACGGAGCTGTAAAGGCTCTGAAGATTCTGGAAAATATTGAAAAAATCCTTGCCATAGAGTTGTTCAATGCCGCCCAGGCAATGGAATTTCGCCGACCTGAAAAAACTTCACCTTTACTTGAAAAACTTCTGTTTGAATTTCGCAAAATAGTTCCTTTTATGGAAAATGATAAGGTCATGTATAAGGAAATGGAAAAATCAAGAATCTTTATTGGTCGGTTTAATCCTAACGATTTTGGCCTGTAAGACGTGCAACAATTTTATTAACATAAACTTAACACTAATAAATTTGTTTCATGAATTGTTATTTTTGTTAGATTTGTATATCTAAAATTTCCATAAATACAGAATTGGGCTTTTTAGACTTCAGGAAAGTTTTTAAATGATAAAATGATATGCAATGAATGAATTTTCCCAGGTCACTACAGAGAAAAAGCGCCCCGTTTTTCTTACCGTATTATGTGTTATAGCCTTTGTTCATGTTGGATTATCCATCGTTATTGGTCTTTTCGGTACCCTTACAACCAGCAATCCTGAATGGTTTGAAACTTCTGGTTTGCTTGATCTTTTTGTTTGGGGAGCTAAAGAATTTGGACTTTTCTTTTCTTTAATATTGCTTATCCTTTCTATTATTGCCTTTTTTGGGATTATTCAAATCTGGAATCAATTGAAAATTGGCGTATGGACTTTTTCCATACCCATGTTCTTATTTATAATTATTCCACTGTTAGCATTGCCAACCAGCTTCTGGTTTCTGCTAATCCCAAATCTTATCATTATTCCGGTACTGATACTTCTTTTTATTATGAATTACAGGAAACTGGACTAAAAAACTACCTGGGATTTGGTCTTTCTTCAATTTGTTTGATTTGTTCAAACTGTTTGTCTTCTCTTTCAAGTTGCCTTCTGTGAGCAGCACTGAGTGATCTTTTTTCCAGCTTATACAGATCGGGTTGTCCTGCATTAACCCATGCCGTATACCAGAAGTCGCCCACCGATTTTACTGCTCTGCGCATTTGTCTTTCCACCATTGCATTCATGGCTTCATGCATGGCTTGTGAAAAAGTTCGCGAGAAAGTTCTGTTTGTACTTTGTCCGCGCATTTCATGAGCAAAAATTACATCAGATGGTAATTGCACCATAAGGCTGTCGAAGATCATGTAGATTGTATCAATCTGGGCGTGACTTTCTTCGATCAGTTCCCATGCCCGGTCAAGCGGGAAGTCGATGTATTCAGCTCTTCCCACAAAATAGTTGTAGGTATCGGCATAAAGTTCTACCAGGCGGCTTTCCCATAGTGCATGAATACCGCGCTGCTCGGGGGTACGGCCATTATAATATTTTGTAGTGTGAAGGGGAGTGCACAAATCAGAAATGTAATGTCCGATATGGGTAGCATTGTAGAGAATTCTGTCAACGTCATCTTCTTCAAATGCCTGCGTAAGCCGGTACATCATAACATTCACATGCCAGGGTAATATGCCGTATTTCTGCAGGGTATCTTCAGTGTATTTTTCAACTGCATCATTCCACTTTCGGGGCATGGAATCAAAAGGATTTTTCCCAAAATGATCAATATCAATATAATGACGCTGTGCTTCACCTACTACAGCATGGGCACGTCGATCCGGATCAATGGATCTTTCAGTTATATACTCAATATGATGTTTGAAGAAACCTATCATTTCAGGTGGCAGCGTAAATACTGCCATACGGTTTATTTTTCGGTGAGCTGCAAATCCAAAGGAAAAACCATCCAGATGGGGTAAAAGAAATAAAATAACAGATAACAGCAGGGATATTTTATTTGCGTTTTTCAAAGGCATATGTGTAACTATATCATTACAAACAATTTAAGCGGATGAATAAGGAACCTTTCAGAAAGCAACGGAAATATCCATCTGGTACCGATGGTAATCGGTCGTACGCGATGGATCAGATATCTTC